>JAFWXZ010000067.1 GCA_017522795.1 Clostridia bacterium
GGCGTTGTACAATAAAAAGCAAAGCTGGAAATCATGCTGTAAAAAGCAGTTTGATCATAAATTTAGGTAACATTTCAACAAATTAGTATAAAGAATATTTTGAATTTTTCAGGAGGAAAACAAAATGGGAAAAATTATTGGTATTGACCTTGGTACAACAAACTCTTGCGTAGCCGTTTTTGAAGGCGGCGAGCCTATCGTTATTACAAACCCCGAGGGAGCAAGAACAACTCCTTCAGTAGTTGCTTTCGCTAAGAACGGCGAAAGACTTGTCGGTCAGGTTGCAAAGCGTCAGGCTGTCACCAACCCCGACAAGACCATCAGCTCCATCAAGAGAGATATGGGACGTGACGTTAAAGTAAGCATTGACGACAAGAAGTACACTCCTCAGGAAATTTCCGCTATGATTTTGCAGAAGCTCAAGGCGGACGCAGAGGCATATCTCGGAACTAAGGTTACGGATGCGGTTATCACCGTTCCCGCATACTTCACCGACGCACAGCGTCAAGCAACCAAGGATGCAGGTAAGATCGCAGGCCTTGAGGTTAAGAGAATTATCAACGAGCCTACCGCTGCAGCTCTTGCATACGGTATGGATAAGGAAGACAGCCAGAAGATTATGGTATTCGACCTTGGCGGCGGTACCTTTGACGTATCTCTGCTCGAAATCTCCGACGGCGTATTTGAGGTTCTTGCAACCGCAGGTAACAACCGTCTCGGCGGTGATGACTTCGACGAGAGAATCGTAAACTGGATGGCTGACAGCTTCGCAAGAGAGAACGGCGGCATTGATCTCCGCAAGGATAAGATGGCTGCACAGAGACTTAAGGATGCGGCTGAGAAGGCAAAGATCGAACTTTCGGGCGTTATGTCCTCTAACATTTCCCTTCCCTTCATCACCGCAGATGCAAGCGGCCCCAAGCACTTTGAGGCTACTCTCACCAGAGCAAAGTTCGACGAGCTTACTCACGATCTTGTAGAGGCAACAATGGTTCCTACAAAAAAGGTGCTTTCCGACTCTGGTCTTTCCGCATCTCAGATCTCCAAGGTTCTCCTTGTTGGTGGTTCTACCAGAATCCCCGCAGTTCAGGAGGCTGTTAAGAAGTTCCTCGGTAAAGAGCCCTTCAAGGGTATCAACCCCGACGAGTGCGTAGCTATCGGCGCTGCAATCCAGGGCGGCGTTCTTGGTGGCGACGTAAAGGATGTTCTCCTTCTCGACGTTACTCCCCTTTCGCTCGGTATCGAGACTCTTGGCGGCGTATTCAACAAGATCATTGACAGAAACACCACCATTCCCGTAAAGAAGAGTCAGGTATACTCCACCGCTGCAGACGGACAGAGCTCTGTTGAGATCCACGTTCTTCAGGGTGAGAGAGAGATGGCAGCAGGCAACACCACTCTCGGCAGATTCATTCTTGACGGTATTCCTGCAGCTCCCCGCGGAGTTCCTCAGATCGAGGTTACCTTTGATATCGATGCAAACGGTATCGTAAATGTAACCGCAAAGGACAGAGGCACCGGCAAGGAACAGCACATCACCATCACCTCCTCCACTAATATGTCCAAGGAGGATATCGATAAGGCAGTTCACGAGGCAGAGAGATTTGCCGAGGAGGACAAGAAGGCTAAGGAAGCGGTTGAGGTTAAGAATATGGCTGAAAACACCATTTTCCAGACCGAGAAGACTATGAACGAGCTTGGCGACAAGATCACCGACAGCGACAAGGCTCCCGTAAACGAGGCTATTACAAAGCTCAAAGAGACTCTGAATGGCGGCAACATCGATGCAATCAAGGCTGATACCGAGGCTCTCCAGAAGGCATTCTACCCCATCGCAGAGAAGATCTACAGCGCTCAGGCTGCTCAGAACGGTCAGAGTACCGATGGCGGCGCGCAGGGTGCTGACGGTAACTACTACGACGCAGGCTTTGAGGATAAGACCAACGGTTAATTCTCAAAGAGGCATTAACAAATAACTCAAATTTAAAATAGGGCGACTCAGAGGTTTATCTCCGGCTCGCCCTATGAACTGTATTACAGAGTGATTCATTTTGCTCTGTTTTGCAAACTATACCTTACATTTATAGAGTAAAAGGCATAATTATGGCAGAAAATAAAAGAGATTATTATGAGGTCCTCGGCGTCAGCAAGAGTGCTGGAGAGGATGAAATAAAAAAGGCATACCGCTCTCTTGCAAAGAAGTATCATCCCGATATGAATCCGGGAGATAAGGAGGCAGAGGTTAAGTTTAAAGAGGTAAACGAGGCTTATGCAGTTCTCTCCGACTCAGAAAAGAGATCAAAATACGACAGATTCGGTCACGATGCTTTTGATCCTGCATCGGGCGGTGGCTACGGCGGTGGATTTGGCGGATTCAGCGGCGTTGACTTCGATTTTGGTGATATTTTTTCCTCTTTCTTTGGCGGAGGTTCCGGCTCATCCCGCTCAAGAGCAAATGCACCTATAGAGGGTGATGACGTTGCCACACGCATCAGCGTTTCCTTTGAAGAAGCTGCGTTTGGATGCAAAAAGGAAGTTAATTTTGCAAGAATCGAAAACTGTCCTGACTGCAATGGTAGCGGCGCTGAAAAGGCCTCTGATATTGAGAAATGTCCCGAGTGCAATGGTCTTGGACGAATTAACGTAAGACAACAAACGATGCTTGGATATATGCAGACACAGCGCACCTGTCAGCGTTGCGCAGGCAGAGGTAAGATAATTAAGAGCCCCTGCAAAAACTGCAATGGCAAGGGTAGAATCAGAATCAACAAGAAGCTTGAAGTCAATATACCCTCGGGAATTGATGACAGGCAAAATATTATTCTACGAAATCAAGGCTCTGCAGGTCTCAACGGCGGTCCAAACGGCGATCTTATTATTGAGGTCAGAGTGCGTGAGGATAAAATATTCCAGCGTGAAGGCAATAACATATACTGTGAGGTGCCAATAAGCTTTGCAGAAGCAACCTTTGGCGGCGAAATTGATATACCCGTTCTCGGTGGAGGAAGCGAAAAATATAAAATTCCCGACGGAACACAAAGTGGAACAAGCTTTACAATCAAAGGTAAAGGAATTCCCGATATCAATACAAAGCGTAAGGGTGATTTAATTATCACAGTAGCGGTTGAAACTCCTAAAAACCTTAATTCCAAGCAAAAAGAACTGCTTCGTGCTTTCTCCGAATCGCTCGGGGAGAACAATAGCTCAAAAAAGCAAAGCTTCTTTAAAAAGTTCTTTAAATAAATAATATAATTAACTAAGTCAATTAGTAAATTTTACCACTTATATAACTGTTAAATTTTACCACTTAAATAATCAATAAAAAAGACCGATAATCAACTATTCAGATTACAAATTAGTATGAATAGTAAAATTATCGGTTTTTTAATTTTTAATATACATTTATAGTATATTTGTAAATTATAATGTAAAATTTAAATTAGATTAACCTTCGTGATTCCTACCTCAAGTAAGTGTTCGTCATTTGAATATTCTAAAGGAGTAAATTTCTCGCCATCAAAGGTTAAAACAGAGTATGAAGCATTAGTTGCAAAAGGTATAGTATCAGCAACAGTTTCCCAGGCAACTCCGGAAATAATAGCCCAAAATGCCCTAATTACCGCTGCGTGAGCTGCAATCAGTATAGTTTTTCCCTGATTTTTCCTCGAAATCGTTAAAATTTCATTATAAAAACGTATTCCGGCAGCCTTTATGCTTTCCCCCGCTGGAAAAGTAAATAATCCAAACCTTGCTTTCCATTGATCAGAAAACATTTCCCTACCCCATATCTCTATGAGTTCATCTACGTTCTTCCCTTCCCACTCGCCTGCAAAAGCTTCCCTTAAGTTTTCAGAGCAAATTACATCTAAATCTCGCATCTTCCCATGAAAAAGTGCTGTATTATACGCTCTTTTGAGGTCTGAGGAGTAAATAATATCTATTTTTTCATTTTTTAAGTGTTCTGCAGTTGCTTTTGCTTGCAAATATCCCATCTCAGATAGATCTAAGTCTGTATGTCCAAGAAAAGTACGGGTCAGATTTCCTATGCTTTGACCGTGTCTGACAAGTATTATTTTTGTAGAATTGCTCATTATTTCTTCCTTTTTTTCAATTTATGTACTTATTATACATCATTTTGCTTTTAAAGTCAATAAAAAAGCAAATATTATCCTGTCATTTGCTATTTTTCTTCCATTGTTTCACTTGAAACAATATATTTGCCTTCTTTTCTTTTATTCATTTACAAAAAATCACATTAAACATCATATTATTCGAAAATTAATGAAAACAATGTTTCACGTGAAACATTGTTTACTAAATATACTTTATATGCCTTATAAACAAATTTTATTATTCAAAATCATATTGAATCATTTAAAATGCAGCATGAACCTCATAAATAGAATAATAATAAGATATTAAAGTAATTGTTTCACGTGAAACAATGAATTTTGACCCTTTTATAATAAAATGATTGACTTTTATATATATTTATAGTATAATAATAGTGTAAAAATGTATTCTTCTGTATAAAAGGATACAAAGATATACTTAGGAGGTAAATATGGCAAAGGTAATATCCTTTTCTAACCAGAAAGGCGGCGTCGGAAAAACAACTTCCTGCGTTAATATCTCTGCACAGATTGCAAATAAAGGTAAAAAAGTACTTATGATAGATATGGATCCGCAGGGAAATGCCACAAGTGGTCTTGGATTACAGAAATCCAAGATCAAAAACACCACATATGACGTAATTATCGGAAGATGTGACATATCAGAGGCTATTATTAAGACAAGATTTAAAAATTTGTCGGTTGTACCTGCTAATATTTCGCTTGCAGGAGCAGAAATTGAGCTTCAGGAGCTCGATGAAAACCTCAATTTTACAAAAATAGCTCTCGATTCAGTAAAAGATAACTATGATTACATCTTTATAGACTGTCCACCATCGCTTGGTATGCTAACAGTAAAGGCCTTATCAGTCTCTGACGGTGTAGTTATTCCTATGCAATGTGAATTTTACTCGCTTGAGGGTATGTCTCAGCTCTTAAATACCGTTAAAAAGATTAAATCTCTATATAATCCATCACTTCAACTTGTGGGTATACTTCTTACAATGTACAATGGACGTCTTACCTTGACCGGACAGGTTGTTGCAGAGCTTAAAAAGTACTACGCAGACAAGCTTTTCAAGGTTCCAATCTCCAGAACAGTAAGAATTTCTGAGGCTCCCGGCTATGGAGAACCTATTTGCTACCATGATCCTTATGGAAAAGGCTCTCTTGAATATGCTGCAGTAGCAAAAGAATTGATGCTTCGTATATAATTTTATCAATTTGATTACTCAAGTATATAGTTAATTAAAATATATAGGAAGGTACATTTTATTCTATTAATAATTATATCAATCACCAAATAAATAATTGGTAATTTTTGGTAATTACTTATTTTTTGAAATATTTATTGCCATTTTATACCAAAAGATTTCCACATTTTTGATGTTATTATTGTTGAAAAGTTGTTATTTGTGTGTTTTTAAATATGTTTTATAGACAAAATAAGGCATAATTTTCCCTTATTTTACAAAAGATTACACGTTTAAAAGAAATAATTACTTTTTTCCACATTTTCAAAGCAATTAAAGATTATTATTTACTGCTATTTAATTATAAATACAGTTAATTTCAGTTTTTTATCATTTTTACTTTATTAAAAAGAAATAATGATGCAAAACATCATTTTTATCTTGTTAATTAATCAAAACTAATTAAAAATCCTCATTATACATATAAAAGGAGTACGCCATGGCAAAGAAAAATAGTGGCCTCGGAAGAGGTCTTGACGCAATTTTCCTCGATAATAGCATTGCAGAGGAGAACGAACACAACGAAGAATCTATTTCAAAGCTTAAAATATCCCTTGTTGACCCCAAACGCGACCAACCAAGAAAGCATTTTGATAAGGAAGCGCTCGAGCAGCTTGCATCTTCTATTGCTGAAAACGGACTTTTGCAGCCCATTTTAGTGCGTGAATACGGCGACGGAAGATACCAGATCATCGCAGGTGAACGCCGTTTCAGAGCATCAAAGCTTGCAGGTCTTACCGAGATTCCTGCCATTGTTCTTGATCGTGATGACAAGCGAGCAGCACAGATTGCTCTTATTGAAAACGTGCAGAGAGAGGACTTAAATCCTCTTGAGGAGGCACTCGCATACCGTTCTCTTGCCGATGAATATGGTATGACACAGGAGGAGCTTTCACAGAAGGTGGGTAAGAGCAGAAGTGCGATTGCCAACTCCGTAAGACTTCTTGACCTCCCCGTAGAGATACAGACAATGGTCGCTTCAGGTGAACTTTCTGCAGGTCACGGACGTACCCTTCTCGGTGTTCAGGACCGCGATAATATGATCCTTCTTGCACAGAAGGCAGTAGAGGAGGACCTCTCTGTAAGAGTGCTTGAGAGCCTCGTTAAGATCGCTAATAAGCCCACTAAGCCTATCGTTGAAATCGACGATGAGCCACCCCTTGTAGACTACTTCCACGAGCTTGAAATGAAGGTGCAAAGGCACCTCGGCAGAAAGGTCAGAATCGACGGTAAGGGAAGAAAGAAAACCATCACTCTCTCTTATGAGGACAACGAGGATCTGGACGAGATCCTTACACTCCTCTGCGGAAAGGATTTTCTTGATGAGTTTTAAGCAAAAACCGAGTTTTGAAAAGTCAAATTTTTTCGGAAAAAAGTTTGAAAAGCTTCAAAAATAATTTGTTTTTTTGAAAAAGAATTTGAATTTTATCGAAAAAAACTCGATTTTTTTGAAAAAAAGGCGAATTTTTGCGAATTTTTATAAAAAAAACACGAATTTTAGGTGAAAAATCTAAAATTCGTGTTTTTTTAGCCTTTTTGTGTACCTATATAGGTTTCGTAAACTTTAGTTTACGTAAAAATAAAGAGTTTTATGGTTGTTTTCGGAATAAAACAGCATATTTTACTACCTTTTTAAGCCTGATTTAAAGCCAAAATACCATTGATTTTACATGGCTTTTCGGGTATTTTTTATCGAGTTATCTACATATAAAATAAGTCATTTTTCAGGCAAAAAGCTATGTTGAATTATCCTTTTTTTGCTTTACAAAATGCTTAATATTTCGTTCAGTGAATATATCTGATAATCGGCAATCTCATTGCCAAGCTCTGTGTCCTGATATCTTGCAAGACCTTGCTTCAGCCACACAGTTTTCATACCAAGTGCTTTGGCGGGGATCATATCATTGTCAAGTCGGTCACCGACCATCAGGCTCTCATAAGCCATGCAGCCTGCAAATTCAAAAGCCTTTTCGAAAATTCTTCTGTCAGGCTTAGAGTAGCCAACATCCGATGAAGCGACAACCAAGTCAAAGAATTTTAGCAGTCCCCATTTTTCAAGTCGCTCCCTCGTCCCACTGTTCTGATTTGCTATTACGCCGAGCCTGTAGCCTTTGTCGCAGAGAGCCGCCAACGTGCTATGTGCGTCGGGGTAGGGAAGCTCATGCTCAGAATGCCAAGGTGTCTTGGTCAATCCAAAATATTCAATGGCTGCAGAATTGCCGTCAAGACCTTTACGAGCAAGAGCGATACGAGCATCGTCAAACTCCTTAAAAGAAATATCAGTTTCTGCGATCATCTCGCGAGCTCTGCGGTCGTAGGCTTCGGTTTCATCAACAAGCGTAGAACCGAGGTCAAAGAATATCCACTCGACCGTTTTGTCTCCCATACTCTCATAGCTCCTTTAATTCTTTCAAATTCAGAACATACCGAGATCCTTTCTCGGTCTTTTCGTAGCTCCGAAAGCCTACGCTCTCAAAACACTTTTGTGAGCAGATGTTGAAATCGTAGATTTCACCAACGTACAGCTTATCATAACCCATCGCTTTGCCACGCTCGACGAGGGCAGATACAACCTTTTTGCCGATACCTTTGCCACGGTATTCACGCTCACCGATCACGATGGGCATATCCTCTTGCCAAAAGGTCACATCACCGATAGGCTTCCATTCGCCGTTCTCATTGACTTCGATGAAATAAAGCTCACCTTTACTATTGAGATAGTTATACATATTCGTCAAGGTTTCATGGGAATACGGTTCGGCTTTGCCATCAACGAGCAGAACCGTTTCGGGATCTTGATACCACTCAAATGCAAAATCATAATTGCCATCAAAACGGCGTAGTCGGAGAGTTTCTTCGATCTGTATCGGTGGATACCTCAAATAGTAATAATCGTTTCCTTCCATAACAGCGGTTTTTTGGAAACCGTGATTAAGATAAAAGCGCTCTGCACCAATATTATCTTTATGTACTCCGAGGGCAATAGGGTGAATACCAAATTCGTCGTAAATCAGTTCGATTACTTTTTCTAAAACGTAACCACCAATCCCACTACTACGATAACGCTTATCTATGACAAACCCCATTAGTCGATAGAAAGGAACACCTTTCATTTCTTCGGGGTCGGTATCCCACTCAAACGCTTCTCCAAGCAGAATCAATCCGATATATTCATTCTCTCGTTTGATTGCGTATGTATGTCCTTTGCAATTATGGTCAAGCCCATATTGCGTGAGTCCCATAATTGTATCTACTGTATCAACAAAGGCTTCGCTTATGTCATCACGCTGTATTTGGCAGACATATTCGATGTTGTAATCTGACAGTAATTCAAGAGAGATCAAGTCCATCGCTTACTCCTATACGTTCTTCTCACTTTTTTTCCACTCAAGCCAATCCTTATCAAGCACGGTGGAGTGAGGCCTATGCATAATCGTATCACACGGAAAGCTTTTGCACTCTCCACAGAAATTCAGCTTCTTTTCCTTCACACAATCACGGGTGAAGCAATCTCCCGTAGTGTGTTCTTCCTCACAGCCACAGCAA
The DNA here is from genome assembly GCA_017522795.1 of Clostridia bacterium. Classification (GTDB taxonomy): domain Bacteria; phylum Bacillota; class Clostridia; order Oscillospirales; family CAG-272; genus UBA1740. The sequence goes on from JAFWXZ010000067.1 coordinate 8,912, forward strand.
CTGCCTTTTATGTATGTAGGGCAAGCACCGCAGTAAAAGCCGCATTTGCCGAGTAGATTTTCTTTCATCTGCAAATAAGTATTCCTTTCATAAACTCGCTATCATTGTGAAATTCATAAACGGTTTTGATTTCTTCCTTGGTACAACCGATAAGGAGCTTTATCTCGGAATCCTTTTTCATCAGATCAACGGTGCAGATTATCGCATTAACTCTTTGGTCGGGCAGTGTGCCTCTCCAAAGGTCGATTCCGCCGCCGTCCATAGACGTAGTGTTTTCTATATATCCGTAATCAACCTCGTATCTGCAGTCGGGGTATTTTGGATGCGTACTACCTTTCGGTCTGTCGATAATAATATTTCCCGAGGATACAAGTTCATCTATTGCTTGCCAGAATTCATTATTCATAAAAAAACACCTTTACTTCAAATCGTACAGCCACTTGCCGTCCTTTTGGTAGTAGAAAAATTCGCTAAGCTCATTCTCGGTAAAAACGCGGAGCATATCAAGCATATCCAGCGAAAGCCTGAGATTTTTGAGATTATGGGTATCCTCCCACCAGACCTTGCCCTCGTCGGAGGAAACAAGCTCACCGTCAAACTCGGTCGCGCGATAGAGAAGCACTGCGTACCTTGTACCGTCCTTGTACCAATCCTTAATTCCGCAGAGGGCAGGGTGATGAATATTAAGGCCTGTCTCCTCGCGCACCTCGCGGATCACCGCATCGGTAAAGGATTCTCCCTCCTCAATATGTCCGCCTGGGAAGGTGACACCCGGCCAGTCCTTCTTCTGTCTGTCGATGACCACGACACGATCACCGTCGCAGACCATACACATATTTGTAAATTCAACCTTTTCAAGTCTTGACATAGTTTTCTCCAATTTAAAAGTAAAATGCATTATTAATCTTATCCGCGCCAAAAACCTTTACCGCCATTCGATACATAGCTTTTGCATGAATTCTGTCGTGCCAGATAAAACGACGAAACAGCTTGCGAAGCGACCAATACTCTCCCCAGCTACCCTCTATGACATTGTTATTAAGAAAATCGGGCTTAGCTTCAAGAGCTTCAAAGCCACGTCTACGGCACTCGTAAATATCTCCGTCGTTATCCGCATTTACTTCAATTTCGGTAAAGTAATACTCGTTTACGTTTTTTGTATGCAGATACATCTCATCAGCTGAGCGAGGAACTTGCCCGTAAAAGGTTTTTCGTTCAGCTATGGCTGTGGCACTCTTATTGGGGATAGACTCATACAATGCAAGAAAATCTTTTGCCGACTTTAATGCGAGAGCTTTTAATTTCTCATATTCATCTGATGTAAGCGGTGCTTTTTCGCTCTCAAAAAGCACGTCAGAATCGGCATCATTAATAGCAAGATTCGAGTCTTTTTCTTCAACGATCACAACTTCTATGTTATCGGAGGTATCCTCGCCTAACCATTTGAGATAAGCAACAATCTCTTGTGGCAATTTTGCCCTTGCTATTTCAAGGCTTTCGCCACGGGTATATGCACCGATAAAATCTGTCGCATATAGCAAGCTGTCGTTGCCGTTATGCTCCCATACACAATTTATTTTCATATTATTTATTCAATATTTCCTTTAGCATTTTTTTCGCCTCTTTAATCAGCCTCGGTGTGACGAGGGGGTATGTCAGTTCAGCAGGGAGAGTGTCAAATATCTTTGTTTCTTTCATTTCACTTTCTGGAAGCTCACCAAGCGAGTGAACGACGGCAAGGAATACCATTCCGTTTGAGCAGGACCTTGTATTATATCCCCAATAGTCGCAGACGGGATATATATCTGCATCCTTGATACCGCTTTCCTCAAAAAGCTCACGCTTCGCACATTCAAGCGGAATTTCGCCGTCCTCGATATGACCGCCCTGTGTTTCCCATGTATTGCGGCTTTTGTGCTTTGACAGGATCCATTTACCTTCATAATAGGAGCAAATAACTGTATACTTATATTTTCCAAGATACTGGGTAGGATAAAGTCTGCACTGCAAAGCCTTTCGTATAGTCTCGCGGTCAACAGGCATCTCTGTGCAGAAATCATACTGATTAATAAAAAAATCCGCATCGGATAAAATGCTCTTCGTTTCATCAAAGGTCAGTTTTGAGAGTGCTTCCTTGTAGGGCAAAAAGGCGGCATCCGCCACCTCGCACTCCTGACAGGTGATTTCGTCGGTTATACATTCTCCGAGAAAGTACACCGACTGCTTTACGGTATCGGCTTTTCTCGGAAGAGGATATTCGATCTGACGGACAAAGCCGTTGATAACCTCTACCGAAATACCCGTTTCCTCCTTCAGCTCGCGGATAGCCGTTTGAAGCTCGCTCTCTCCGGGCTCCATATGTCCCTTTGGAAAGCCAACGTCACCATTCAGGCTTTTTATAATCAAATATTGATTCTCGCCGTTCACCCGTCTGAAAGCTACAAAGCCACAGGATCTTATGTATTTCATTTTTATTCTCCCTCGTAATAATCTACGTCGGCAGATTCGGGATAAATTTTATTTACTCCCATTCCCCACACACCAATCTTATCAGAATCGGGATAAACCGTAATATCTACCTCGTGCACGGCATCAAAGTCAATATAAACGAGATTATCTGTTTCAGATAAATTAGTCAGCTTATGCGCGCCCTCTTCTCCTGTAGGGAAGAATAAAAGCTCGCCTGCGCTCACCTTGCGTTCACCATCGGGAGTTCTTAAAATCCCCTCTCCGCTGATTATGTAAAAGGTCTCCTCGTTGTTATGATGATAATGATAGGGGTAGGCAGCCTTTTTAGGCGGTATCTCATAGACACTTACCACGGAATTGTTTGAAGCACCGTAAGGAATAAACTTATGTCGATAATACTCGTATCCGTTGTGCTCACACTTATGACTTTTTTCTATATTTTCTATTGCTTCGTGCTTGATCTCTTTCATATATAAAGTCTCCGTTTTTTTATTTTTCCGCCGAAACTGCAATAACGTATTTTTTATCAAGTGTAATATCTACTATATCCACCCTTGCGTTTTTTGCGAGGGCAGGGAGAGCTGTGACGTCGGAGAAGCCTCTGCCGTGAAGCTTCATAAGCGCTTCGGCATATGCCCATTTTGCCGTGAAGCTGCCGTCGGCAGTCTTAGGGCGGTCAATGCTTTCAATTATTGCCTCGTCATCACTTATTTTGCAAAAATAATATTCTACATTAGGATTATCATTTTTTACCGCCAGATCGGTGAAAAATCTATTTTTCAGTCTTTCCGCACGGCTCTCATCTATCTCTGCCTGTATATCAATGCCAACCTCGCCCTCGTCCGAAAGGCAGACTGCCACACTGCCGTCAGAGTGGGACAGGCTTATATGTATATCACTGTCGGCAAGATAAGGCTTGCCGTATTCATTTCTTTCAATATGCGCACCGTCAATAGAGTAAAATCCCCTCAGTGCGCAGAGCAGGGTAGTATAGGCGAGGCTACGCTCGGCTTTTACCGATAAATTTTTAGTATTTTCAATATATTTCGATATCTCTGCGGGTAAAAGGCTTAGGGGCTGCCGAATAATACGGCAGTCCCTGCTTTTTGTTTCTATTCTGTTTTCACTTAAAGTAGCAATTACAGTGTAAATCATAGATCCATAATAATCGGAAGTATCATAGGCTTGCGCTTGGTTTCCTTGTAAATAAACCTTGCAAGATCGTCCTTTACAACCGTTTTAAGCTGTGTACGGTCTACCGCCTTCTTTGATAAAGCGCGGTTGAGAGAATCCTCGGCTATCTGCTTTGCCTGAGTCATAAGCTCCTCGGACTCCTTTACGTAAACAAAGCCGCGGGATACGATGTCGGGGCCCGATACAATATAGCGCCCCTCTGTATCAATAGTGACGACAACTACCACGAGTCCGTCCTCGGACAGATGCTTTCTGTCGCGGAGAACAACGCTGCCGATATCACCTACACCCGATCCGTCTACAAGCACCTTGCCTGCGATCTCGCTACCGTTAAAGCGCGCGCCCTTGCGGTCAACCTCAAGAACCTTACCGATCTCGGAGATAAAGATATTCTCCGAGGGAATGCCCATAAACTCACCGATATCCTTATTTGCATACAGATGTCTGTACTCGCCGTGAATGGGCATAAGATATTTAGGCTTCAGGAGAGCCATCATAAGCTTGATCTCCTCACGGCAGGCGTGTCCCGATACGTGAACGTCCTCGGTGGAGTCGTTTACCACCTTAACGCCGTTTTTAACAAGTGCGTTAATGATCTTACCTACAAGCCTCTCGTTGCCCGGAATCGCGCTTGAGGAAAGCACGACTACGTCGTTAGGCGTGATCTTAACCCTATCGTGCTCGCTGAATGCGATGCGGTAGAGAGCGGACATAGGCTCGCCCTGGCTTCCCGTGGTGATAAGTGTAATATCCTCTGGGCGATATCTTCCAATATCCCTAATGTCGATAAGAACGCCGTCGGGCAGATCCATATAGCCAAGCTCGGCAGCCGCGCCGATAACGTTTACCATACTTCTGCCAAGAACGGCAACCTTTCTGCCGTGGTTATGGCTTGCGTTGATAATCTGCTGAACGCGGTGAACGTTAGAAGAGAACGTAGTAATAATAAGTCTTCTGTCCTCATACTGCGCGAAAATTCGCTCAAGAGATGAGCCTACTGTGCGTTCGGAAGCGGTAAAGCCTGCGCGCTCGGCATTAGTCGATTCGCAGAGCATAAGGGTGACGCCAGCCTTACCGATCTCACCGATACGGGTAAGGTCCATTATCTGTCCGTCGATGGGCGACACGTCAAGCTTGAAGTCGCCTGTGTGGAACACGGTACCGACAGGGGTTTTAAGGGAAATAGCGCAGGCATCTGCGATAGAATGGTTTACGTGGATAAACTCGGCCTTAAACACACCGAGATTGATAACATCACCTGCCTCGACCGTATATAGCTCGGGATCAAAGGGAGGTGGATTTTCATCAAGCTTTCCCTCAATAATACCGAGAGAAAGGCGTGTTCCGTAAATTGGAACGTCTATTTGCTGGAGCAGGTAGGGAACTGCGCCGATATGGTCCTCATGACCGTGGGTAATAAGTACACCGCGGATCTTGTGAGCATTCTTTACAAGATAGGAAATGTCGGGTATGACAAGGTCAACGCCAAGCATCTCGTCATCAGGGAAGCCAAGACCTGCATCGATAACCACGATATCCTCTCCGTACTCGAAGACGGTCATATTTTTACCGATCTCCTGAAGTCCGCCGAGAGAAATTACTCGCAGCTTGCCCTGCGATCCTTTCATTTTTTCTTTTTTCATAGCTTTATATAGTAAATAAAATTGTTTTCAAGATTAAAAATGCCCGAAGTTAGATCAAAAATATAAAATATACTCCGAGCGCCGATAAAGTAGTAATAAATGCGCCGAGAAAGAAGGGAAGGAAAAATGACGAAAACGTTTTATCTTTCTTTCCCTTTATCCTCGACTCCTTGTCCATAAGGCTTTCTCTTATTATTCTGTTTGCCTCATAGATCATGTCCGTCTGTTCGACGTGTGCCTCCTCACCCTTTCGGCTGACAACGAAATACGCCTCGTCAAAAAGGTGACTGCCTGTGTCCTTTAAGAAAATTACTTTCTTCTGATATCCCCTCACCGATAGCCTCCAAAATAATCGTTTTAAGGATTATTGGCTGAAAAATGGAAATATATTCATAAAATATACCGGCTATCGGTGAATTTTGAGATATGTAATGAGCTTTAGTTTATCTTCTGCCGAAAAGTCTGTCGAAGAAGCCGCCCTTCTTGGTCTCTGCCTTGCTCTCGTCCTCTGCAACGATATCCTCGAGGAGAATGGGATTAGGAACTGTATCAACCTTAGGCTCTGCCTTGGGTGCAGGTGCAGGTGCGGGCTGTGCTACGGGAGCTGCCTTAGGTGCAGGTGCAGGCTGTGCTACAGGAGCTGCCTTGGGTGCAGGTGCGGGTGCGGGCTGTGCCACGGGAGCTGCCTTAGGTGCAGGTGCGGGTGCGGGCTGTGCTACGGGAGCTGCCTTAGGTGCAGGTGCGGGTGCGGACTGTGCTACAGGAGCTGCCTTGGGTGCAGCGGTCTTAACAGCAGGAGCTGCCGCCTTGGGAGCGTTGTCCTTAGATGCTCTCTTTCTCTTCTTCTTTTCGGGAAGAGGAATGTCATAGCTGTCATCAAGAAGCTCATCAATGGAAATAGAGAATAGAAGCTTCATTTCAAGAAGCTTGGGTACTTCGGGGTAAGACTGACCCCTTTCCCACTTGTAAACAGCCTGTCTGGAAACGCCTACTGCGCTTGCAAACTCGTCCTGAGTAAGTCCTCTTGATTTTCTGAGAATTACGAGTTTTTCCTTGAATGTCATGGTAAATCCTCCTTACCGCCTTTTTAGCGGATTAATTTATTTTTATTTTTAAATAATAATTTTAGTAAATCAAAAGGATCATTCCTCTGATTCTGCCACTACCTCGTTATTTTCGGTAGTAGGCGCAGTCTGGGCTTCGTTTTCTACCGCCTCGCTCTGCTTTTCTATCTCCTCGCTCTTTTCAAGACGAGCTACGTTATTAATGGTGCAGCCCTCGTCAAGACGCATAAGGATTACGCCGCTTGCCGTTCTGGAGTATACGTTAATGCCCGAAACGTTGGTTCTGATAATAGTACCCTCGTTTGTAATAAGCATTATATCGTCATCATCAGAAACAGTTACAAGTGCGGCAAGCTTACCTGTCTTTTCACTGATGTGGTGGCAGGTGACACCCTTACCGCCGCGGTGCTTCATCTCGCGGAAGTCGGAGAAGAGCGTTCTCTTACCCATACCGTTTTCGGTGACAGTAAGAAGCGACTTACTCTCGTCAACTACGCATACGCCGACTACAACGTCCTCACCCTGAAGAGTGATTCCGCGTACACCTCTCGCGCCTCGTCCCATAGAACGAACGTTGTTCTCGTCAAATCTTACTGCAAGACCGTCCTTTGTAGCGAGCATAAGCGACTCGTCACCCTTGGTGTGTCTTACGAAGATAAGCTCGTCGTTATCATCAAGGCTGATAGCAATCTTACCGCTCTTTCTTTGATACTCAAACTCGGAGAGCAGAGTTCTCTTTATAACACCCTGCTTTGTCACCATGGTGAGATACTCGCCCTCGGTGAAATCGGTAATAGGAATAATCGCGGTTACAAACTCGCCGTCCATAAGCTCGATGATGTTGACAAGATTAGTACCCTTTGCGGTTCTGCCCGCCTCGGGAATTCTGTACGCCTTCTTTGCGTAAACGCGTCCCTTGTTGGTGAAGAACATAAGGAAGGAGTGGCTGTTTGCGACTATAACGTCCTCAACAAAGTCATCCTCCTTGGTGGTCATACCGATAACACCCTTACCGCCTCTGTTCTGCGCAGAGTAAACGTCTGCTCTCTGACGCTTGATGTAGCCTGTATGGGATACTGTGATAACGCAGGTATGTCTTTCGATAAGGTCCTCAAGGTCGATCTCCTCGGTAGCCTCGGTAAGCTCGCTTCGACGGGCATCACCGTACTTTCTCTTGATCTCCTCAAGCTCACCCTTGAGTATGCTCTCAAGCTTCTCCTCGCTCTCAAGAATGGAGCGAAGCTCTGCAATAAGCACCTCGAGCTTTGCAATTCTGTCCTCGACCTTCTGTCTTTCAAGTCCTGACAGCTTGCCGAGTGTCATCTCTACGATAGCCTGTGCCTGCACGTCGGTAAGACCGAATCTGTCACAGAGCTGAAGCTTTGCATCGGGAATGGATGCAGAGCCCTTGATGATCTTGATTACCTCATCAATGTTCTCGGTTGCAATTCTATAGCCCTCGAGAATGTGTATCTCACGAAGTGCTTTATCAAGATCAAATTTTGTTCTTCTTTCTATTACTTCCTTCTGGAAACCTATATATTTGTCAAGTATAGTTGGCAAATTAAGCGTTTTAGGCTCTCCGCCGTCTATAACAAGCATATTTACAGAGCAGGTGTCCTGAAGCTGTGTGTACTTGTAAAGCTGATTGAGAATTACCTCGGCATTTGCATCGCGGCGATATTCAACCACAATTCTCATACCGCCTCTGCCCGACTCATCACGGAGCGCGGTGATGCCCTCAATCTTCTTTTCCTTAACCAGATTTGCCATACTTTCAATAAGCATAGACTTATTGACCATATAGGGAATCTCGGTGAAGATGATTCTTCTATGCTCATCCTCAATAGTTGCTCTTGCTCTTATGTAGATCTTACCTCTGCCCGTCTCGTACGCCTCTTTGATACCGCGAGAGCCGTAGATAACAGCAGCTGTGGGGAAGTCGGGACCCTTAATGAACATCATAAGATCGTCAACAGAGCATTCGGGGTTATCGATTCTGTAAACGATACCGTCAATAACCTCGGTGAGATTATGAGGAGGAATATTAGTAGCCATACCTACCGCGATACCGACCGAGCCGTTTATCAGCAGGTTGGGAAGGCGGGAGGGAAGTACAGTGGGCTCGTCACGGGTGTTATCGAAGTTTCTCGTCATAGGAACGACGTTCTTCTCGATATCGCTCATCATAAAATCGGCAATTCTCGCCATTCTCGCCTCGGTATAACGGTATGCAGCAGCGCCGTCACCGTCTACGTTACCGAAGTTTCCGTGTCCCTCGATAAGAGGATAGCGGAGAGAGAAGTCCTGCGCCATTCTTACCATCGTGCCGTATACGGCGCTGTCACCGTGTGGATGGTATCTACCGAGCACGTTACCTACGGTTGTCGCAGACTTTCTGAAGGGGCGGTCGTGGGTGAGATTATCCTCGTACATAGCGTAGAGAATTCTTCTCTGACCTGGCTTCATACCGTCTCTGACGTCGGGAAGCGCTCTTGAGGTAATAACGCTCATTGAATACTCAATAAAGGACTGTCTTACCTCCTTTTCCATATCGCGCAGCTCTATTCTCTGCTGAGGGAATTCTATGTCTTGCGTTTTATAATTATGTTCCATTTTATTCCCTCCTTATATATCAAGATTTTCTACGAACTTTGCGTTCTGAGTAATAAATTCACGGCGGGGCTCAACCATATCACCCATAAGCACCGAGAATATCTCATCGCAGCGAAGCGCGTCCTCGATGGTCACCTTGAGCAAAGTTCTTCTCTCGGGATCCATAGTGGTTTCCCAGAGCTGCTCGGCATCCATCTCACCAAGACCTTTATATCTCTCGGACTCAACGCCCTTTACTCCAAGCTCCTCGATAGCTCTGTCGCGCTCCTCGTCGGAGAATGCATAGCGAAGCTGCTTACCCTTATAGACCTTATAGAGCGGAGGCTGTGCAAGATATACGTGTCCCTGCTCGATAAGAGGTCTCATATGACGGAAGAAGAAGGTCAAAAGAAGAATTCTGATATGCGAGCCGTCAACGTCGGCGTCCGCCATAATGATGATCTTTCCGTAGCGAAGCTTCTCAATATCAAAGTCGTCGCCTATACCACATCCAAGAGCCTGGATAATAGGAATAATAGAGGTGTTAGAGTAGACCTTATCAAGTCTTGATTTCTCTACGTTAAGCACCTTACCGCGAAGAGGAAGAATAGCCTGGAAGCGGCTGTCACGGCAGTTCTTCGCAGATCCACCCGCCGAATCTCCCTCTACAAGATAGACCTCGGTAAGTCTGGTTTCCTTTTCATTACAGTCGGCAAGCTTGCCGGGAAGGGTAGAGACCTCAAGCACGTTCTTACGGCGTGTAAGCTCTCTTGCCTTTCTCGCCGCCTCTCTTGCACGGCTTGCAGCCATAGCCTTTTCTATTATATTCTTAGCCTGGGAGGGATTCTCCTCGAAATACTCCTCAAGCTTCTTGTCAACTATAGAGTCAACGAGAGTTCTTATCTCGGAATTACCGAGCTTTGCCTTAGTCTGCGACTCAAACTGCGCATCGGTAAGCTTGACCGAAATGATGGCAACAAGTCCCTCTCTCACGTCCTCACCCGAGAGTCCCTTATCGTCACCCTTTATAACTCCGCTCTTTCTCGCGTAGTTATTGATAGCTCTGGTAAGCGCGGACTTAAAGCCTGTTTCGTGAGTACCGCCCTCGATGGTGGACATATTGTTAGCGAAGGAGATGATCGTCTCGTTATAGCTATCGTTATACTGCATAGCTACCTCGGCGATAGATCCGTCCTTTTCGCCCTTCATATAGATAACGTCACTATGAATGGGAGTACCGCGCTTCTCGTTGTTAAGATACTCAACGAAGGATATAATACCGCCCTCGTAGTGAAGTATCTCCTCGCGCTCCTGTCCCTCTCTGGTGTCAGTGAGAATAATTCTTACACCTGCGTTAAGGAATGCCTGCTCTCTCATTCTGGTGAGAAGGATCTCGTAATCGAATACGGTATCCTCAAATATGGTGGAGTCGGGCTTAAAGCGGACGTACAGACCGTGTCTGCCGTTTGAATCACCCTCACACTTGAAGGGACGGGCAACGGCACCCTTCTCAAATCTCTCGGTGTATTTCTTTCCGTCACGGCAGTTCTCTACCTCTACCCATTCGGAAAGTGCGTTTACAACCGATGCGCCTACACCGTGAAGACCGCCTGCGATCTTATATCCGCCGCCGCCGAACTTTCCTCCTGCGTGAAGAACGGTGTAAACTACCTCAAGAGTCGGAAGTCCCAGCTTTTCATTCATACCCGAGGGAATTCCTCGGCCGTCATCCTCGACCGATACGCTGTTGTCGGGCCAGATGGTGATCTTTATGTAGTCACACTCTCCCGCCAGCGCCTCGTCTATTGAGTTGTCTACGATCTCATATACTAAATGATGAAGTCCGCGAAGCGAGGTTGTACCGATGTACATACCCGGTCTTTTTCTTACCGCCTCAAGTCCCTCAAGCACCTGTATCTGACTATCGTCATAGCTCTTGGTTTCTACTTGGTTTGCCATATCTTGTCTTTTGCCTTTCAAAAGATTATTTATTATCATATTCGCTCTCATTTACTCGTATCATAAGTCCCTTAGTAGAGATTCTTGAGAGCTTTACTTTGTTTTTTCCGTTTTCATTTATGAGAACAAAGGATCTTGGAAGATCGTCATCGGCATATTCTACCGCACCAGCCCTTTCGAGTCGGTTGATAAAGTCCTTGCCCGTCTTTGTGACGGTGGAGGTATCAAGGTCGAAAATGCCGATAACGTCGGACTTTTTTACACTTTGTCTTTTACCTATGTGCAGATACATACTGTCCTCCCGAAACCTCAATTTCGTTGTCGGTAAAGCCTACGCACTCGTTTTTGTCACAGCAGGTGATAATTATCTGTCTCTCGCCGATCTCGCTGAGCACGTACTGCCTGCGCCTCTCGTCAAGCTCGCTTAGCACGTCGTCAAAGAGAAATACGGGATATTCTCCGCAGATTTCCTTAACTACCTCACCCTCGGAAAGCTTGAGAGCCAGTACTATCGATCTCTGCTGTCCCTGGGATGCAAATGATCTTGCGCTTTTGCCGTTTATTCTTATTTCGAGATCGTCTCTGTGCGGACCGAACAGTGTGACTCCTGCCGCTATCTCGCGGTCAAGTGAGCTTGTAAGTATTTTTACGTACTCTGCTTTTACCTCGGCTCTGTCCTCTATTTCCTCGGAAATACCGCTTTCATAGCAGAGCGAAAGCTCCTCACCGCCATCGGAAATATCCTTTAGAATTTTTCCCGCGTATTTTGAGAGCCTGCTTACGTAATCCTTGCGGAAAAGATATATGTGCGAGGCGTATTCCGCCATAGATTCCGACCAGGACTGAAGCTCGCGGTTGTCTATATACAGTCCCTTTTGCATCATTTTCAGTATGCAGTTCCTGTTTTCCAGAGCCTTTTTATAATCGGAATAATACTTAATGTAGGGAGTATAGCAGGCAGAGGCTGCCACGTTAAGAAAGCCTCGTCTCTCCTCAGGTCCGTCCTTTACAAGTCCCAGATCGTCGGGGTAGAACAGCACCGCCTTGAAGCTACCTATCATTTCGGTCACTTTACTTATTTTATAGTCGTTCTTTTTACGCAGACGCTCCTTGCCAAACATAGCGTATTCAAGAGTCTCTCTGCCAACGTCCGACTCATATTCCGCGAAAATGCGGAAGCCCTCGCAACCAAAGCGAATAAGCTCTTTGTCCTCGCGTCCTCTGAAGGATTTGCCGCGGGAAAAGTAATATATTCCCTCGACCACGTTGGTCTTTCCTTGAGCGTTCTTACCGTACAAAAGATTGACTCCGGGGGAGAATTCAATATCGCATTTTTCAATGTTGCGAAAATTCTCCGCCCTGAACCTTTTTATAATCATTTCTGCTCGTTCATCCTTACGGGAAGGATCATGTAGAAGTACTTGAAGCTGTCATCCTCCTCCACGGGCTCGATGGTTATAGCCTGGGTTGCGCTCTTAAGAGTGATCTTGATGTTCTCGCCCTCGGCAACCTTGACGGAATTGATGAGATAACGGCAGTTGAAGCCGATCTCAATATCACGTCCCTCGTGCACGCACTCCATCTCGTCGGAAACGCGTCCGTTTACAGATGCAGAGGTGATAGAGATAAACTGATCGTCGGTGGTAAGCTTAACGTAGCTTCTTGTGCTGCCCTTGATCTTCTCGTCGGCAACTATATTTGCTCTCTCAAGACCATCGAGGAATCTCTCTCTGTCAACGGTGACGAAGATATCGTTATCCTTAGGAATGATTCTGTTGTAGTCGATGTACTCACTGTCTATTGTTCTGGTGAAGAAGATGCTGTCGCCCTTCTTGATGATAGCGTGCTTTCTGGAAATGTAGAACTCAACCGCCTCATCCTCTCCGTCAGCAAGGTTTTTGGAAAGCTCGCTGAGAGCGTGTCCGGGGATGATGAAAGAGAAGTTTACGTCATTTGACGCAAAGAGAGAGGTAATATCGCACTTGACGGAGCAGCGGGAAAGGGTATAGCTGTCGCAGGAAACTACCTCAAGATTGCCCTCGGTCACCTTGAAGAATGCGCCGCAGAGCATAGGTCTGTTGTCTGCCTCGGCAATAGAGTGCGCTACCTTTCCTATCATAAGACGGATCTTGTCGGAGGAGATAGTAAAGCCTCTATCACCGCTGAGCTCGGGCAGATTAGGGAACTCCTCGCCCTTCATAGCGAACATAGAGAAGGACGCCTTGCCGCTGGAAACGGTACAGTTAAGCTTATCGTTTACCTCAATGGTCACCTCGTCCTCGGGCATTACGCGTACGGTCTGGTACAGACGCTGCGCATTAATTATAAATTTGCCGTCTCTCTCGATGGAGATGGCGTCAAGGATAGATCTTACGCCCTTTGTCATATCGTATGTAGATATTCTGATTTTTCCATCCTCGAGCGTTTCGATAAGAACACCCTCGATAGCGGTAATTGTACCCTTATTGGAAACCGTTCCCATAGCGGGAGTCAGTTTATTGATAAAAGTCGATTTTGAAACGGTGAACTTCATATTGTTTCCTTTCTCCTCGTCCGAAGGGCGAGGCATAGAGTGAATGTTTTTATATTATTGGTAGGTGTGGTTGTAGTAGGGGATGTGGAAACTGTGGATTAATCCGAAAAGTCTTGATACACTTGAATTTTTTACCCGCTTTTTCTCAACATCGGATATAGAATAACTCGTTTTCGGAAATTGGCGTAATTTACGACATATTTTTCCACATAAGGATAATAGCTTTTCAACATCATAATTTACACATTTCCACTTTTTAAAATTAAGCTACTATACGCCACGGATTTCTTTTATAAGAAGGTTGATCTCGCTCTCGTAGTTCTTTACGGTTCTTATATTAAGCTCGATCTTGTTTATAGAGGATATGATGGTGGAGTGATCTCTGCCAAACACCTTACCTATTTCCTTGAGCGAAAGATCAGTAAGCTTTCTTATAATATAAATTGCAATGTGACGGGCGCCTGCGATAGAGTCGGTCTTTTTCTTTGACTTGATATCGTCTACGGATACGCCGTACTTTTTGGACACGTGAATAAGGATCTTTTCAACCATAGCGTCGTTGGGGATATTACCAGGATCGACTATGGAAATAATGCTGTCGATAGACTCCTTTGTGATCTGCGAGCCTGTGAAGGAGTGAATGGCGTACAGCTTTTTCAGAATACCCTCGATCTGTCTTATGTTGTTGTTAAGACGCTCGGCAATGTAGTCTATCAGAGAGGAGGGAATGGTAAGTCCCATATCCTCCGACTTTTTCTTTATGATCGCGATTCTCAGCTCGAATGAGGGAGGCTGGATATCTGCGATAAGTCCCCACTCAAATCTTGTGCGAAGCCTGTCCATAAGGGGATTGATCTCCTTTGGAGGACGGTCGGAGGTGAGGATGATCAGCTTCTCCGCCTCGTAGAGCGCCGAGAAGGTGTGGAAGAACTCCTCCTGTGTCGACTCCTTACCTGCGATAAACTGAATATCGTCTATCATAAGCACGTCGGCAGAGCGGTATTTTTCCTTGAACTCGGCCGTAGAATGATTTGCGATAGCCTCAATAAGCTCGTTGATAAAGGTTTCACTCTTTTTATATACGATCTTGATGTCGGGATTTTTCTTCTTCATATGGTTCATAATTGCATAAAGAAGATGCGTTTTTCCAAGTCCCGAATGTCCGTAGAGGAAGAGGGGATTACAGTCCTCCGACATACCGTTTGCTACCGCATAGCAGACAGCCTTTGCAAATTTGTTGGACTCTCCCTCAATAAAGTTGTCGAAGGTGTATTCGTCAAGCAGAGATCTCTTGTCGGTGGACGCTGTGTTCAGTATCTCCTCGATCTTCTTCTCCTTGCGCTCGCTCTTTTCGAGCGATTCCTTCTCAAAGTATTTATTCATATCCTCGGCGGGCGCGCTGACTCCTGCACTAAAGCCCTGGTCCTCGTCAAGAGAATAAATTTCTATTTCTACAGGGAAGCCGATAACGTCGGTCAGTGCTTCCTTTATAAGCGATATGTACCTGGTGGAGAGTATCTGCCTTCTCAGCTTGGTCGGGGTGGAGAACACCGCGCGGCTTTCGTCGAGAGAGGTGAGATTAAAATCTCCAAACCAGAGGTCGAACGAGGATTGCGGAGAGCCGATCCTGGCTCTGAGCTCTTCCTTTAATGCGATAGATATTTCCAAAAGCTCGTTCATCTTGATTTCCTTTCTGCCTTTTTCCGTCATTTATATATAATATTACAATATATTATAACATACATATAGAAAAAAATCAAGATGAACTGTAAAAAAATCTTTACAAATCGGAATAGTGGATTTTTAAATAATAGTTTACATTCTTTTTGACTTGGTTTTGAATAAAACAGAGGCAAAAAGACCACATAGCAGAGCGGCGGTAATACCTGCCGATGAGGCGGTTAATCCACCTGTCAGAGCACCAAGAAGCCCCTCTTTTTCCACCGCCTCGCGCACGCCCTTTGCTATATTTGCGCCGAAGCCTATGAGAGGGACGGTCACTCCGGCGCCGAAGATATCCTTCATCGGATCAAACGCGCCGACCGCATAAATAAGCACTCCTACAGATACGTAAAGCACCAGAATTCTCGCAGGTGTCAGCCTGGTAAGGTCAATCAGCAGTTGTGCAATAACGCAGATTATTCCACCCGAAATAAAGGTTAAGATCAGTTGATAGGGAATACTCATTTTACTCACTTCCTTTCATATTCTCAATGCGGATAAGTGGAGCAATACCATATATATTCTCACCCTGAAGCAGACTTGACGGGCTCATCAGTGCACCCGTGGACATAAAGAGAATATTACGTATTTTCCCTTCCTTAAGCATAGGTAAAAAGTGGCAGGCAAGCACTGATGCCGACGTTCCGCAGCCCGATGCTCCGCTATGCACGTCCTGCTTTTTAAAGTCATAAAGAAGCAGACCGCAGTCGGTGTGTATTCTCTCTGCGCCCGATATACTTTTTGCAAGCAACTCCCTTAAAATGTCCGAGCCCACCTTACCAAGATCTCCCGTCACTATGCAATCAAAATTTCTGATCTCTTCGCCGGATTCTTCAAAATATGCCTGCAAACTGTCAAAAGCAGCAAACGCCATAGCTCCGCCCATATTTGCACCGTCAGAGGTAGAGCCATCCACTATTCGACCGGGCATATATTCGGTAATCTGCACCTCGCCCTCACCTCGTCCGAGAATAAATGCGCCTGCTGCTGTGGATGTCCATTGTGCCGTGGGTGCACGCTGACCACCGTATTCTATTGGTGTTCTGAACTGTCTTTCGGCGGCAGAATTGTGCGAGGTGGTCACAGCCGCTCCTATAGTCATATGCTCTGATGAATCAATAAAGGAGCAAAGTGTCATAAGCGACTCGGTACAGGTGGAGCAGGCACCGTAAACTCCGAGAAATGGAATGCCAAAGCTTGACAGACCTGTGGATGAGGCAACACACTGATTTTGCAGATCTCCCGCCACAAGCAGCTCAATTCTATCGTGAGACATCCCTGATTTAGACAGCGCGGTGTTCAGCGCAACTCTGCCCATCTCCGCCTCGGCTATCTCCCAGGTGCTCTGTCCAAACTTATCCGATATATCGCAAAAATCAAATTTTTCACCAAGAGGACCACGTCTTTCTTCATATCCTCCGACCGCCGCCCAGCTGTCAAAATGTATGGGCGTCCTGAGCTTCGTAATTCTCCTCATAGCTTCATCCCCTCCACCAAGGTGTAGATATAATATATCACTCCGTATACGAATCCCGACAGTATTCCGTAGAGGATAACGGGGCCTGCAACGGTGTATATTTTTGCTCCCACACCAAGCACGTAGCCCTCGCTTTTTGAGTCCATAGCCTCTGATACCACCGCGTTAGAAAAGCCCGTGACTGGTACGAGCGTACCCGCTCCCGCATGCCTTGCAATCTTGTCAAAAATGCCGAGCGCGGTGAGTATAGCCGCAATGAAAATCAGAGTGACTGTGACGAGAATTCCTGCGGTCTTTTCGTCACAACCGAGGTGTGAGTAAAGCATAAGCAGCAGCTCTCCTATGACGCAAATAAGCCCTCCAAAGAAAAAAGCCAACAGAGAATTTTTAAATAATGATGACGATGGAGAGTGTTTTTTAATTAGTTCCTTTTTAACTTTTGAATCCATTTTTTACTCCGATATGACAACTATAATTTGCATTTTAATCCTAAAAGTGAGTATTTTATATCATTATTTGGATTTTTGAGAGTTAATATTCATAAAGGATAAAAAATAAAAAATGACAAAAAAACAACTTTTTTCTATAAAGCATTGATTATTTTTAAAAAATGTGCTAAAATAATGAAAAAAGTAAAAAAGGAGAAAAGGGTATGAACAACGAATTTGATGAAAAGTCAAAGGAAAATTCCGAGTCCCCGGAGGGTGAAGAAAATTACGTTTACAAGAAGGTCATCAAGAATAAGCAGAATAGACGAACCTGGTCGGTAGCGTCAATTATCCTTGCGGTTTTGTCGGTCGTTCTCGTTTATTTCTCCTACGTCAGCCTTTGCCTCGGACTTGCTTCGGTTGGCTGTGCTTTTATGTCAAGAAAGAATCTAGGCTACTTTGATAAGATATCTCTCGCAGGTATGATCATAGCTATTTTCGGTGTTGTATTTTCCATTGCGGGCATCATCTTTACCAACCTGTTTTCAGGTATTATTTTCTGATATATTTCTACATAAGCCGCGGAATATACCGCGGCTTATTCTTTTTTTAACTTAAAAAACTTTAGTTTTTTACTCATAATTCAATCTTTTTACATTTTTTACGGTTAACAAAGGGTTAAAATGTCACTTTGCACACTTGACTTTTAACTTTAATTATGCTATCATAGTTAAGATGTATAATTTTTAAATATTTTTGTTATTTTTTTATCAAAATATTATACAAATTCAAAACTCGCCGTATTCACGGCAGAATGGAGAAAAGCGAATGTCTAAATTAGGAAAAATCAAGCTTCCTCACAGAAAGCATACCGCTGAAATGAAGGACTCAAGAATTCCTACACCCTCCGTAGTAGTTCTTCCTATGTCCCAGTACATCGGCGCGCCCGCTATTCCGATCGTTAAGGTTGGACAGACGGTCTGTGTTGGAACCAAGGTTGCAGAGGCAGACGGAAAGGTCAGCGCGGCTATCCACTCCCCTGTATCCGGTACCGTTAAGAAGGTTGGCGACTTCCTTCTCGCAAACGGTAAGAGCTGTCAGGCTATCACTATTGAATCTGATGGTGAGATGACTATGGATCCCGGTATCACTCCTCCCACTGTTACAAACGCAGAGGAGCTTTGTCAGGCGATCCGTGAGAGCGGTCTTGTAGGTCTTGGAGGCGCGGGCTTCCCCACTGCTAACAAGCTTGAGAACGCTATCAGCAAGAACATCGACACCATTATTGTAAACGGCGCCGAGTGTGAGCCCTACATCACTGTTGACAACCGTACTATGATCGACGGTGCAGAGAACGTTGTTAAGGGCGTTAAGATCATTGAGGAGTATATTCCCGGTCCTCAGCAGATCATTGTAGCAATCGAGAACAACAAGCCCATTGCTATCAAGAAGATGACTGAGGCATTTGCAGGTGACCCCAAGGTTAAGGTCGTTGCTCTCCCCTCCGAGTATCCTCAGGGCGCGGAGAAGACTCTTGTTTACACTCTCCTTGGTAGAGTTATTCCTGACGGAAAGCTTCCCTCTGACGTTGGATGCGTTATGTTTAACGTTACCTCGGTTGCATTCTTCGCTCACTACCTTGAAACAGGTATTCCTTATGTGTGGAGAACCCTCACCGTTGACGGCTCTGCGGTTAAGTCTCCCAAGAACGTGACCGCTCCCATCGGTACAAGTCTTCGTGACATACTTACATTCTGCGATGCCGATTTTGATAATCTCGGTAAGGTTCTTTACGGCGGTCCTATGATGGGTATCGCGGCGTACGACCTTGACGCACCTATCTACAAGAACACCAACGCTCTTCTCGCTCTTTCAAAGGCAGAATCCCTTCCTAAGAAGCAGTATCCCTGTATTCATTGCGGAAAGTGCGTAGCTCACTGTCCTATGGGACTCAATCCCACCGCCTTTGTTAAGGCTATGAAGATCGAGAGCAAGGACGAGAGAGCAGAGGCGCTTCAGAGCGCAAACGTGCTCAGCTGTATCGATTGCGGCAGCTGCTCCTACGTATGTCCCTCCCGCCGTCCTCTTGTAGAGAACAACAAGCTTGCTAAGAATGACCTGCGCGCGACGCTGGCTTCTAAGAAAAATTAAGGAGGTAAAGTGAAAAATGAATAAGCTTATAGTTTCATCCTCCCCTCACATTAAGACGAAGCATGATACTCCCCGCATTATGCTGGACGTTATCATTGCTCTTCTTCCTGCTCTTATCGCAGGCGTAGTTATCTACGGCATCCGCGCTCTGCTCGTTGTAGCAACCTGCGTGGTTTCCTCTGTTGTAGCAGAGTTCCTCTTTAACCTTATTACTAAAAAGGAACAGACCGTATTTGATCTTTCTGCTATCATCACAGGTCTTATTCTCGCTCTCAGTCTTCGCGCTGACGCTCCTATATGGCAGTGCGTTATCGGCTCTGTGTTCGCCATCGTTGTCGTTAAGTGCCTCTTTGGAGGACTTGGCTGCAACTTCGCTAACCCCGCGGCTACGGGTAGAGTATTCCTGCTTATCTGCTTCAGCAGCACTCTTGCAGGCGGCTCTCTTCCCCTTATCACAAGCAATCCCGACCTCGTTGCAGGCGCAACTCCCCTTCCTCAGATCGCAGCAGGCGCTGAGCTTCCCTCTCTCCTTGATATGTTCCTCGGTCTGAGAGGCGGCTCTATCGGTGAGTCCTGTATCCTTGCTCTCCTTATTGGCTTCGTTTATCTCGTAGCGCGTAAGGTTATCAACTTCGAGGTTCCTCTTATTATGGTTGCTACCGTATTCGTTCTCTCGCTTATCGTAGGCGGCGACGTAAACGTAGCTCTCTATCAGGTGCTTGCGGGCGGTCTTGTATTCGGCGCTGTATTCATGGCTACCGACTACGTCACCACTCCCATCACTCGCGTTGGTAAGATGATATTCGCATTCGGTTGCGGTCTTATCACCTTCCTTATCAGAATGTACGGAAACTATCCCGAGGGTGTTTCCTTCGCAATTCTCTTTATGAATATTATCTCTCCCTATATTGAACAGTGGACAAAGCCCAGAGCTTTGGGAAAGAGAGGTAACAAATAATGGATATTAAGAAATCTTTAAAGGACGTAGTTGTTCTCGTTGCAATTTGCGTCGTATTTGCTACAATTCTTGCAGCAGTAAACTCTATTACTGCTCCTATTATTGACGAGCAGCTCGCAGACGCGGTAAACCAGACGTATGAGGCGGTTATGCCCGACGCTGAGGGCTTTGAGGACGTTGACCTCTCTGCATATTCGCTTCCCGCTACAGTTAAGGAAGCAAAGCGCGAGACCAGTGGTAAGGGCTTTGCTGTTATGCTCGAGACCAAGGGTTATGACATAGGCATGGTGCTTATCGTAGGTGTTGCAACAGACGGTACAGTCACAGGTGCAACCTGCGTTACCTCCGCCGAGACAAACGGTGCTGAGAAGACCTACGGTGGAAACTTTGCAGGTAAGGATAAGGACGGCGTTCTTTCCGTTGATCTTATCGCAGGCTCTACTCTTACTACCAGTGCTTACCGCAGCGCGGTTGTTGACGCTATCAATGCTGCGACCGTTCTTGGCGGCGGAAGCGCTGATATACGTGACGAGGCGCAGATCCTTTCCGATAACCTTAACGCAGCTCTCGGTCTTGAGGGTGCTGAGTTTACAAAGGTGTTTATGGTTGAAGTCGTTGCCGGTGCTGAAAAGGTTTACTCCGAGAACAGCGGCAAGGGCTACGTAGCTCTCGTTGATGGCAAGTACGTTGGTGTTGACGCTGACGGAAATGCTGTTAAGGTAATCGACGCCGAGACCAATGAGGTCACCGAGGGCGTTGACGAGCTTAAGACCACTGCTACCGCTGCAGTTGCTATCGTAGCTGCAACCGAGCTTACCGAGGTAACCTACGACGGTGAGGTATCTAACAAGCATTGCACTATCACCAAGATTGAAAAGACCGCAACAGGCAACTACGTATTCACAATGGATATGAAGGGCCACGGTATCAAGGGTGATAAGCACGAGGCTTATCCCTCCGGAAAGCCCTCTGTAATTAAGCTTTCCATCTCCGCTGAAGGTAAGGTAATCGATACCATTACTCTTGAGAATAACGAGAGTGCTAAGTGGGGCGGTCCTTATCTTGAGGAGGGTGGCTTCGTTTCTAACTTCCTTGGCAAGACCGAGGCAGAGGCAGGCGATATTGATTTCGTTGCAGAGTCTACAAACACCACCAATTCTTATAAGCAATCCGTTCTTTATGCCTTTGAGGTATTTACCGCTCTTGAAGGAGGTGCTACTAATGAATAAGAACAGTAAGCTTTGGATCGTACTGAAGGGCATTATTGCAGAGAACCCCGTTCTCGTTCTTGTTCTTGGTACATGTCCCGTTCTTGCAGTTTCTACCAGCATTGTTTCGGCTATCTCTATGGGTATTGCCGCAACTCTGGTTCTTATCTGCTCAAACACACTTATCTCTCTTCTGAGAAAAATTATTCCCGACACGGTTCGTATCCCTTGTTATATCGTTGTAATCGCAGGCTTTGTAACCATCATTCAGATGCTTCTTCAGGCATTCCTGCCCGATATCTACACACTTCTCGGAACATGGCTTTCTCTTATAGTTGTTAACTGTATCATTCTCGGCAGAGCCGAGATGTACGCAAGAAAGAACGGTCCCCTTGACTCAGCTCTTGACGGTCTTGGCATGGGTATCGGCTTCCTTGTAGCTCTTCTCGCGATGGCTGCTATCAGAGAGATCCTCGGCACAGGTGCTATCAATCTTACCGCTCTTGGTATGGAGTCTATCACCATTCCCGTTCTTTCTGAGTACAATATTCCTCTTCTTACCTCTGCTCCCGGCGGCTTCCTTGTTTACGGTATCCTTATCGCAGTCGTAAATATGATCGGTCCCAAGAAGGGCGCGGAGAAGAGAAAGAACTTCTCCTGCGAGGGCTGTCCCTCCGCTTCTATCTGCGGCAGAGTTTCCTGCTCTGAAAACGCGGAGCTTGTTTCCGCAAGCGAAAATAACACTCTCGTAGAGAATAAGACAGAAAAGGAGGAAGCGTAAATGTTAAAGGAATTACTTTATATCGTGCTGGTTGGCGTGTTTGCAAATAACTACGTTCTTCAGCAGACGACAGGTATCTGTCCCTTCCTCGGTGTTTCTAAGAAGATCGACCAGGCAAGCGGTATGGGTATCGCCGTAACATTCGTTATGCTGGTAGCTACCGCCGTAACCTATCCTATTCAGAAGCACGTTCTTGAAGCATTCAATCTTGAGTATCTTCAGACTATCGTTTTCATTCTTGTAATCGCGGCTCTCGTTCAGTTCGTTGAGATAGTTCTTAAGAAGTTTATCCCCGCGCTCTATAAGTCGCTTGGCGTATATCTTCCCCTTATCACGACCAACTGTGCGGTTCTCGGTATCGCTATCGATAACCTCAGCTATGAGTACGTTACCAACTACGGAACCGCTCTCCTCTCCTCTCTCGGTGTAGGTCTCGGCTTCCTCTTCGCAATGGTACTCTTCGCAGGTGTTCGCTCCAGAATTGAGAACTGTCCCTCTCCTAAGGCAATACAGGGACTTCCCATCACACTTATTGCAGCTTCCATCGTTTCTCTTGCGTTCTACGGATTTGCAGGCGTTATCGACGGTATGCTTGGAATGGCGTAAGGAGGTAAAAAAATGGAAATTATTACAGCTTTAATTGTTCTTGCAGTAATTGCTCTTGTTTGCGCAGTAGTTCTTACTATTGCTGCTACCTTCTTTGCAGTTAAGGAAAATGAAAAGGTCGTTGCAGTTCGTGACTGTCTCCCCGGCGCAAACTGCGGTGCCTGCGGCTACTCGGGCTGTGACGGATACGCAAAGGCTCTCGGTGAGGGCGAGTGCGACAATCCCAGCCTCTGTATCCCCGGCGGCGCTGACGTTGCTGCTCAGCTCGGTGAGATCATGGGACTTGCGGCAGGCGACGTTGAGGCAAAGGTTGCTTATGTTGCTTGTAACGGACACTGCAAGCCCGAGGACAGAAAGTACGTTTACGACGGCATTCAGTCCTGTAAGGCTGCAAAGCTCAATTATTCGGGCGACACCGCCTGCACCTACGCCTGCCTTGGCTACGGTGACTGCGTAGCGGTTTGCCCCAAGGATGCTATTCACATCAGCAAGGAAAATGGCGTTGCAGAGGTTGATCCCGTTAAATGTATCGGCTGTAGCCTCTGTGCTAAGACCTGTCCCAACGGTGTTATTCATATGCTTGGCGAGAGCGCTCGCGTTGTAGTTAAGTGCTCCAGCCACGATAAGGGTGCTGTTACCCGCAAGGCTTGCGACAACGGCTGCATCGGTTGTATGAAGTGCCAGAAGACCTGTCCTCAAGGCGCCATCAAGGTTGAGAATAATCTCGCGGTAATCGATTATGATAAGTGTACCGGTTGCGGAGCTTGTCACGAGGTATGTCCCGTTAAGTGTATTCACTTAGAGAACTTCGTTTGCGGCACCCACTTCTGATAATTTTGCGAATTACTTCGGATTAGGCGGCTTGCAGTAGGATTCTACAGCTTGCGCCGCCTAATCCTTGTACTTCATCAAAATTATTCTAGAATTTAAAGATTTTGCGAATTGCTTTGATTTTAGTGGCTCAACGTGTGCAAATACAGCTTGCGCCGCCTAATCCTTGTACTTCATCAAAATTATCCTAAAATTATAATTTAACTTTACAAAAAAGAAAAAACGGAAAGGAAAAAGCATATGCTTAAGAAAATACTTGAAAACAAAAAGCTGCTTTCAGATATAATTCTTATAGGCGTGCTTCTGATCGTCAGCCTTTCCGTTTTTCTTATTTGGTACCTTAGTGGAACAGACGGATCTTTTGCCGTCGTTACCGTAGACGGCAAAAGGGTTGGCGAATATTCGCTTGCCATTGACGGAGTTTATTACATTAACGACGGCACGAACGTTCTGGCTATTGAGGACGGCAAGGCTTATATGAAAGAAGCAAGTTGTCCGGGATATCAGGACTGTGTTGAAACGGGTAAGATCTCCAGAGTCGGTGAGACTATCGTCTGCCTTCCCAATAAGGTGGTTGTTGAGATTGTCGGGGAGGGGGATGAGCTGATACAATGAGCAACAACAAAAAGCAGCTTGATACAAAGCGACTTGTCACCCTGTCGGCTCTGATAGCCGTTGCTATGATACTCTCCTATATCGAATCTATGATCCCTGCCTTCGTAGCCGTTCCCGGTGTAAAGGTTGGTCTGTCAAACATTGCTACCGTCTTTGCCCTGTACGCTCTCGGTTGGCCGTATGCTATAATCGTTTCGGTAATACGAGTGCTTCTGTCGGCACTGTTGTTCGGTAATGCGGTAAGCCTGATCTACAGTCTTTCCGGCGCTGCTTTGGCGCTTCTTTCTATGATCCTGCTGAAAAAGCTTGATAAGCTCTCATCGGTAGGCATCAGCGTTGTGGGAGGTGTATGTCACAATATCGGTCAGGTTATCGCTGCCTGTCTGGTTATGGAGACCGCCGCTATTTCTTTTTACATCATTCCCCTAACCATTTCGGGCACGATCGCGGGTATAGTGATCGGACTTGTGGCGGGAAATCTTGTTGAACGGGTAAAAAAGTATATATAATAAGCTCCTTTTTTGGTTAAAATGCGC
Organism: Clostridia bacterium; assembly: GCA_017522795.1. Taxonomy (GTDB): domain Bacteria; phylum Bacillota; class Clostridia; order Oscillospirales; family CAG-272; genus UBA1740. The sequence continues at coordinate 33,682 of JAFWXZ010000067.1, forward strand.
CATGGGGAGCTTTTTTTATTGCATTTTATTTATATCTTATTTGACAAATAATAGTATGTATGGTAAAATAAAAATGGCGCACTCCCGCCGCTGCGCTCTTTGGCTTCGGCTAAAAACAGGCGGAGGATGAATTTAAAATGAAACTGAACTACAAAAGAACCATACTTGTGGGCTTTGCGTTCTTCCTGATCAGCGCGTTCTGGCAGGCTTATGACGCGATAGTTCCGCTTGCACTTACCAATCACTTTGGTCTTCCCCAGACCATTTCCGGTGTGGTAATGTCGGTTGACAATGTTCTTGCGGTGTTTATGCTGCCTATCTTCGGCGCACTCTCCGACAAGGTTATGACTAAATTCGGCAGACGTACTCCCTTCATTGTTGTGGGTACTGTTGCCGCCGTTATTTCCTTTATTCTCCTTACCATTGTAAACGGTATTCAGATCAACGCTCTCGTTGATGCGGGTATAACCGACGCGTATAACACGGCGTACACCACCTATACCAACACAGTTAACGATCTGAAGGCAAGCTGTGATGCAGGCTCTATCACCGAAGCGGTAAAGAATGCAGGCATCGCTGAGGCTGATGCGGTACTTACTGCGGTTAAGACCGACCTCAGAAACCAGGCGCTTGAGCTCACTCTTAACAACATCTGGCCTCTCGTTGGCTTTATCGGTATTCTTCTCGTTGTTCTTATCGCTATGGCAACCTTCCGCTCTCCCGCGGTTGCGCTTATGCCTGACGTTACTATTAAGCCCCTTCGTTCCAAGGGTAATGCCATCATAAATCTTATGGGTACCGCGGGCGGTATTATCGTCCTCCTGCTCAGCAACGTGTTCGGCATTTCAAAGAACCTCTATATGTCCTATACGGGCTACGTTGTTGCCACCTGTGTGGTAATGGTTGTTGGTCTTGCTATCTTCCTTACTACTGTTAAAGAGAAAAAATGGGCAGATGAGATGGAGGAGCAGACGAAGGCTCTCGGCCTTGAGGAAGCTACCGCAGAGGAAAATACAGGCACAAAGAGATCGCTCAGCAAGCCCGAGCTTCGCTCGCTTCTGCTTATCCTTGCATCTGTTGCACTCTGGTACATTGGTTATAACTCTATTACAAGTAAGTACTCGGTTTATTCCACCAACGTTCTTGGCGTTGATTACGGTCTTACCCTTATCGTTGCGCAGGCGGCTGCTATCGTAGCCTACATTCCTGTAGGTATAATTGCATCCAAGCTCGGCAGAAGAAAGACTATTCTCGCAGGTATTACTATGCTTGCTACCGCCTTCTTCATCGGAAACTTTATTGGCGCGGGCACCAGCAACCTTGTTATGTACCCTATCTTCGCTCTCGCGGGCATTGGTTGGGCTACCATCAATGTAAACTCCTTCCCCATGGTTGTTGAGCTTGCTAAGGGTGGCGAGGTTGGTAAGTACACAGGCTACTACTACACTGCGTCTATGGCGGCGCAGATCATTGCTCCCATTCTCTCGGGCGCACTCTATGACCTCTTTGATATTATTACCGGCGGAAACGGTATGAGATATGTTTTCTTCGCCTTCGGTACTATCTTCGTAGTATTCTCCTTCATCACTATGTTCTTCGTTAAGCACGGTGACGCTAAGGCAGAGAAGCAGGATGCTCTCTCGGCTCTCGGCGGCGCAGATGACTAATTAAGAGGTATATATATGTTTCTTATACCTATTGTAATAGTTCTTGCCGTAATTTTTCTTATTTATCTCTTCCTCGTTGCACCGAAGAATAAAAAGGAAATGAATGATTTTAAGACCAAGCTTTACGCTCATCGCGGTCTGCACAACGACGAGAGGGCAGAGAACTCTATGTCGGCATTTAAGGCAGCCGTTGATGCGGGGTACGGTATCGAGCTTGATATTCGTCTTTCAAGGGACGAAAAGCTTGTGGTTTTCCACGACGACACTCTCGACCGTGTTTGCGGCAGAGAGGGAAAGGTCGTTGATTTCACCGCAGATGAGCTTGCCACTTTCTCGCTTAACGGTACGTCAGACGGTGTTCCGCTTTTCTCTGACGTCTTAGCACTTATAGACGGCAAGGTTCCGCTTCTTGTAGAGATTAAGGAGGATCCGGGCAACAGCGCGGTATCGCTTGCAGCCTGCGAGATGCTTCGCGGATATAATGGTCCCTATATTATAGAGTCCTTTAACCCACTGTCTCTAAGGACCGTAAAGAAAAATATGACCGAGATTCCTCGCGGTATCCTCTCCCACAGATATTATGAGTACGAGCAGTACAGAAAGCCTCTGTACTTCCTGCTCCAGACTCTGCTTCTCAACTTCCTTTGCCGCCCTGCGTTTATTGCCTACGATCACAGACATGCGGATTCGCTTGCGCTTCGTTTTGTTCGCAGTTTCTTTGACGTACCCACTCTGGCGTGGACTGTTCGCTCGGCTGAGGAGGAGCACGAGGCACGCAAAGGTGGCTTTGAAGGTATAATTTTTGAAAATTATTTACCTTAATTTAGTATTATCATCCCATAAAAATATTGCCGCGGTCAAAAAAACCGCGGCAATTTTGTTTGTTTTTTAGTTTTTAGGTCATAAAATGGGCGATTTTTGGGAAAATTTTTAGTAAAATCAACAAAATTTAATTAATTTTAATATATCCTCTTGAAATTATAGAAAGAATAGTGTAAAATAGAATAAAGTGAATAGGTATGTTTATCTGCACTTAATTCATTAAAGGAGAAGCACAGGTGAGTAATAAGACTAATCTTTCATTCTTCAATGCGTACATTCAGCTCGACAAGACCTGCGCCGACCGTCTTGGAATAAAGCAAAACGGACTCTCCACCTATATGAACAAGCTTGTCGATATGAGATTCGCTCCCGGTAGAAGCGAGGTTCTCCCCAAACTTATCAAATACAGGAATTGCAGAAATAAGATCGCACACGAGATGAACGCTATGTCTGACGCAGGCGATGTGACAAAGTCGGATATAAAATGGATCCGCAAATTTACGAAATCTGTTGCTAATAGGACCGACCCCGTATCTCGTTATGAGCGTAAGGCTGTTCGTTACTCCATATGGCGTAAGATTCGTGCAGGCTTTATCGGTGCAGCTATTGCCGTTGTAGGCGTAGGTATTTACTACCTGCTCGATTTTCTTCAGATTATTTGATTTTTGATATAAAAAAAGCACCTGCTTTTTGCAGGTGCTTTTTTGTTTGATTATGCCTGAGTGAAGCCGCTTCTTTATATTCTTACGTCAAAGCGGTGCTTGCAGCAGGGACAGACAACGGTGTGCTTACCCTTTTGTCTTGGTAGACGCAGATTGTTTTTGCAGGATGGGCATTTTCTGTATACGTGGGTTTTTCTGTCGCGCATTTTACACTTTTGAAGATTAAAAATCTTCTTTGGTTTTTCGGTAAGTTTGATGAATTTCTCGTTTTCCTGCTGTCTTTTGTAAATATTTCTTGACATTACGCGAAAAATTGCGTATGCAAACAGGGCGGATTCTATAACCGAGATTATTATCGAGCCTACGAAAAGGTTGATTACTATAAGTATAAAGCAGATTGCGAGCAGAAAATAATATAGCCTATCTATACCGTACCTGCCTGCCATAAAGGCGGCAACCCGCTCTCTGAAGGAGGGGCGTCGGTTGTAATTTCCCATATTTTTCTCCTGGTCTGTGATGTGATTTATTTGCTTTTAAATTATACACAATATATGCGTCGGTGTCAACACGCGCCTGCCATTGTTTACAACACTTCAGGTAAAAGTTAACAGTTTATTTAATCTTCCGCCGCGTACTTTGCACGCCACCTTGGAATAAGGCTGAGGATAATGCAGGCGAGACAGAGCAGAACGATAGATACGAAAATAAGGATGGCGCAGTTCATAAAGAAGTTCTGGGGAAGAATACGGATGATCTCGTCCTCGTACCAGCTGAACAGCCAGTTGTCCTTACCCGGGAAGAAAATGGTGTGGAAAATTCTGAACGCTGTGCTGAAATCTATTGCCACAAGGCCGCCGATAATCGCAAATGCGCCGAGCAGATACGCGCCCGAGCAGAATGCGATATTCATTCCAAAGGGACGCCACAATTCAAATATGCCCCGTTTGTTAAGTATCAGCAGCACCGCCACTCCAAAGAGGGAGATTATAAGCGCGCTGATATTCAGGTCGAATAGCCCCTTGCAGTCCACAAAGTGAGATTTACCCGACTCGGAGTACTTGAATATACCCGTCTTGAACTCGCATCCCGGTACGGTAAGGTAGTCGAGCAGCTCGTTATATGCTACTATTATATCCTCTCTATCCGCGCCCGAGTATGTAGGAATGTCAAGCAGATCTACCTGCAGGTAGTAAAACGGTCTTACGTATATGGGCAGACCGATGGAAACCGTAATTATCAGTATGGCTATAAAGAAGCCGAGAAGTCCTGTAAGAATCTTGTTTTTCATAAAAAATCCTCTCAATAAGTGTAAGAGTATTTTACCATACATTTGAGCCGATGTCAACAAAAAGGGCGGTATTCCCGCCCTTTCGATTTTATTTTGTACTTATTCCTTTGCTTTGATGATCTTTACGGGCTTTATTGCCTTGATCTTTATCATCGGGAATACCATTGATATGGTTGACAGGAACAGAACTAAAATGCAGTTTTTTAATGCGATAGCAGGCGAATAGGTAAGGAAATCAAGATCAAGAATTATCCAGTTAGGCACGATGGTTCTAAGTGATTCGATAAGCACATCGTTTGCCTCGTCTATGAAGAAGTAATATCCGAGAGTGGACATCAGGCAGGTTAGCATAAAAATCATAGCGATCTGTAAGCCGAACACCGTCACAACGGTCTTATTTTTGGTACCGATTGCCTTGAGAATACCGATTTCGTGCATCTTATCGTTGATAACCTTGGATGAGAAGTTCATAAGAATGAAGATAACACCGATGTACAGGAATATTGCAATAAGCTCGAAGATAGGAACGAAGACCTCTACTGCCCTCGTCATAGACTCAATACCGCTGATCATTGAGCTTTGGTGGCTGTAGTTTTTTTCGTCGGCAGAAATAATTACCTCGCCAAGTCCATCCGTTCCGTTAAGATAAAAGGCGTAGATGAAAACGGTATCCTCATAGAACTCTGTGAACAGGTCGGGAGATACAACGGTAGATCCCGTGGTTAATCCACCGATATAAACGTTTTCGGTAAACAGGGGATTCTTGTTATCCACGTCATAGCTCATATGGTGAGAAAGCTCTGCGGGGTGAGGAACGAACTCATTAATAGTGTTTGCGCTGTAGTTGGTTCCAAAAATCTCGTTGTACATACTGTAGTTTAAAACAACTGTTTTTTCCGTATCGATAATAACACTGTTTGCCACCACGGTATTAATGAGGTTTTTATCCTCATCGTAAAAGGCACAGTAGGAATAGTTGCTTACTGTAATAGTAAAGAATTCGCTTATTCTCGCGCCCTTGGGGATCTCAATGTAGTCTGACAGGTATCTGCTGTTTTGGTTTTCCTTGATCTCGCCTGCACCGGAGAGAGTTTGATCCTTTGCAAAATTCATTTTCTCCTCGCTGATAGGCTCGTATCCCTCAAAGCAGAGGGTAGCATATCCCTTTTTGTACGCGTCATATTCCTCGGACATATTTTTCTCTATAGAGGGTGCATGACACACGCGAATGTACCTTGCGCCATCGGGAATCTCGGGAGCTCTTGCAGTATATCTCCAGGAAGGGTTTTTTTCGGGATTTACTATATCACTGCCGTCGTTGTCGGCAACTATGATGTTCTGGTTCGATGCGTTATAGCTTAGTAATTTATTAAAAACAAGCTTATGATAGTTCACGTACTCGCTGGACTGGGCTGCTATGAAATCCGAGAGAAAGTTTTCGTTCAGTGTGTAGCAATAACCGAGTCTGTCGTAGATGTCGTCAAGAAAATCGCCTGCTGCGGTGTCGTTGAAAAGGGTGTGATCCATAGTCAGCTTGCCCGATGCCACGCGATCAAGCAGAGATTTGTGACGCTCGGTGTAATCTGTGTCGATTATGGCGTTAATAACAACTCTTTCGTTTGGGCGGGATAAGGTACTTACTCCGTTATTTACGATGAAGTCATAGTCCTGTCCCTTAAACGCCTTGTTGGATTTGAGCAGGATATCAGCGACGTAATCGGTGATAATAACACCGATTGGACTGAATTCCGCTTTTTTCGCAAGATATTTTATCTCGCCGAATTTTTCTGCGAGAAAGTCCTCGTCCACCGTCATCGTTCCAAGGGTTTCGCTGATGTAAAGGCTGCTTGAAATAAAGCTTGTTGCCTTGCCTCTGTAGTTATTTGCCGACGTAATTGGAACTGTGTAGTTGATAATAGGATAAACGTCACCCTGGTAGCCATCCTTGTAGAAGGCATGCTCGTCATCTTTGCCGAGTGCAACGCGATAATTACCCTCAAGTCGCACCTTCGTTTCCTCGTCTATTTCCTTGATAAACATCATAGAGTCGAGGGATTCCTTTTTCATCTCGTTGACTATAACCTTGCCGGAGTCAAAGCTGATAATAGTCTGCGACAGCGACATAATTACAATTATGACCGCTACCATAAAGGAGGATAGAACCAGAGAGAAGGACTGTCGCTTTAGAAATTTACCAGAGAGGGCAAGCTCTTTTTTGAATTTCAGCGACTTATTTTTTATCTTTCGCTTTTCACCTCGCTCTGTGATTTTCGGCGTTGGCAAAAATTTGTCAGTTCGCCTGAGGAGAAGGGCGTTTTTGTTGCAGTTTCTGTTAATGAGCTTTATATCACTGTCGCTTAGGGGAGAGCCTGCAGGGTAGAGAAGAACTCCGTTGTAAAGCTGTACCTCTCTGGCAAAGTCGGAGTTTCTGATCTCGTCGCGGATGACTTGACCGTGACTAAGCTCGACAATTCTGTCTGCATAAGTTTCCGCATCGTTTACATTGTGAGAAACTATTAGGATAAGGCACTCGTGCGCCAGCTCCTGCAGAAGCTTAATGATCGCCCCTGCTGTGTGGGTATCAAGGTTTCCTGTAGGCTCGTCTGCAAGGATTATGCGGGGATCCTTGACGATAGCTCTCGCGATAGCAACTCGCTGCTGCTCACCACCTGAAAGCTCGGATGGATATCTGTCCTCATAACCCGAAAGACCTACTCGCTCAAGAGCAGCCTTGACCTTGTTTTTGTTGTCGATCCTGCGCAGATCTAAGGCGAGAATAATGTTCTCATACACCGTCAACTCGTCTATAAGGTGATAATCCTGAAAAATAAAGCCGATGTGTGTGTTGCGGTAATTACAGAAATCTTTCTCCTTAAAATCCGCCAGGTTGTTGCCGTCAACCTCAATAGTGCCGCTTGTAATATTATCCAATCCACCTATAAGGTTAAGCAGTGTAGACTTACCGCTACCGCTTTTACCGAGGACGAAAACAAGCCCTGCATCAGGCAGGGAAAGGTTAATATTTTTCAGCGCGTGGGATTTTCCGCGCTTCTTAGATTTGTAAATCTTGTTCAGCGAGGTTATGTTGATCATTTTTATTCCTTAATATTTCTTAATATTTACTTATATTTTATCATAGCAAATACGATAATGTCAATGGATTTATTAAAAATTATTAAGAAATATTAAGAAAAAAGGACGGAATTGATCCGTCCTTTATTATTATGTAAAAGAAAAGCAGCTCAATAGGGCTGCTTTTTAGGTTTTTATAAAAGTCTGATTCCTGCGGCTTTGCAGCCGTCGATTGTTTCCTTGTCCCATACACTGGACTGCACCTCGCCGATATGGGCGGAGCCCATCATCAGCATACAAAGTCTTGACTGACCGATACCGCCACCGATCGAGAGAGGCAGCTCACCGGCCAGAAGCTTTTTATGGAAGGGAAGCGAGCGACGATCGTCACATCCGCGCTCGGTAAGCTGACGGTCAAGCGACTCCTCGTCAACACGGATACCCATAGAGGATATCTCGAATGCTCTGCCAAGGACCTCGTTATAGAATAAAATATCGCCGTTCAGCGCCCAGTCGTCATAGTCGGGCGCGCGTCCGTCGTGGGGCTTGCCGTTTTTCAGCTTACCGCCGATCTGCATAAGCAGTACCGTGCCGTGCTTCTTGGTAATGGCATTCTCCCTTTCCTTCGGTGTAAGAGTAGGGTACATATCCTCAAGCTCGGAGGTGGTTATGGCGAACATCTCGCGATTCAGATTCACGCTCAGCTCGGGGAAGTCCAGCTTCAAAGCCTCGTTCGTGTCACAGATAACGTTGACGATATTTTGCGCCACCTCTTTAAGATAGTCAAGGTTGCGCTCCTTTCGGGTGATAACCTTTTCCCAGTCCCACTGGTCAACGTAGATAGAGTGAATGTTGTCAAGCTCCTCATCACGTCTTATAGCGTTCATATCGGTGTAGAGACCGTTGCCAACGTAGAAATGATATTCGTGGAGGGCAAGTCGCTTCCATTTTGCTAAGGAATGCACAACCTGCACGCTCTCGCCTACCGCGGGAACGTCAAAGCTGACGGGACGCTCTGTACCGTTAAGATTGTCGTTAAGTCCTGATGCCTCGGTGACGAAAAGGGGCGCGGAAACTCGCTTCAGATTAAGCGCCGCCGCAAGCCGCACCTGAAAGGTCTGCTTTATAAATGAAATTGCCTTCTGTGTCCTGTAGACGTCCATCGGCGATTTATAGTTTTCGGGAATAAAAAGTCTGCTCATATTATTTCTTGTACTCAATTATTTTCGCGGATTTGATTTCAATGGCGTATGCGTCATCAACAAATCCCATATATCCACCGTAATTAAAAAGATCATTTGCAATGCTGTCCACGACGTCCATGCCCTCAATTACACGACCGAATCCCGCATAGTCTCCGTCAAGAGAATAGGCTGCACTGTCGTCAAGGGTAATGAAAAACTGCGAGGTTGCAGAATTGGGATCGTTGGTTCTTGCCATAGAAATAACACCCCTTATGTGAGTGATGTTATTTTCCACGCCGTTGGAGCTGAACTCTCCTTTAATGGGCGTAAGATTTATTTTTTCATTTTCACCGCCCTGAATAACAAATCCTCTTTGCGCTCTGAAAATAGTTAGACCATTATAGAAATCGCTGTAAACTAAATCAAGAAAGTTTTTGGTTGTAATGGGAGCTTCTTTACCGTCAAGCTCAAGAATAACCTTTCCGTATTCGCCAAAATCCATTTCGACATAGGCTACATCCGGCACGGGACCGCTATCCTTAAGAACAAACTCCTTTGGCTGTGACATAATTACTATAGCGATGATTATTCCGATTATCAACAATAAAGCAGCAGAGATAATAACTATCTTCTGAATCGGGATTTTGGGTGATACCGTTTCCTCTGAAGCTACACCAATATTGTTTTTATAGTTTGAATTTTTGCCTTTTTTGCTCATTTTTTCTTCCTCTTAATTATAAATTTCTTGATATAAACAGCTCTATCGCGGTATATCCGCTGACACCGCCGTATTTTGAACCTGCATCCGCCTCTGCAAGCAGGCTTAATATCTCGCTAAGCCTCTCGCTGCCGTATTTCTTGGCGGCTGGTATATATCTTTTAAGCTTGTATTCATTCATATTGAGTATGTCCCTGATCTCCGATACTCCGCGCCCCTCATCGAGCAGATGGGCAATAGCCGTAAGATCGTCAAAGGTTTTAGCAACCATACCCATAATCACCGTGGGCTCAACGCGTCTCAGCTTCATATCCTCAAGGGCGAGATACGCGCCGCGTCTGCTGCGCTCGATTATTGCGTTAGAGAGGGCAAAGGTGTCGCACTCGGGTGTAGACGAGGCAACCTCGTTAACGTCATCGGGAGTGACTACAGTTTTTCCGCGTGCGTGAGCAAGTGCGCAGAGCTTATCCACTTCTCCTGCCAGCACGTCCATAGATCTGCCCGAGCGGAAAACGAGAACCTTTACGGTCTCAAGTCCAACCGTGATGCCCTGGGAGTCAAAGTGCTTCTTCAACCAGGCGTAAAGCTGATTTTCGGTGGATTTATCGAAGGACAGAATGCTTATCCTGTCACCAAAACGCTTTACAAATGGAGATTGCTTTTTCGCAGTGCCGAGATCCACACCGTCAGCATCGGCGGTAAACGCTACTACAGAGTAGGGATGCTCCTCGCACACAGAGATAAGCTCCTCCATAGACTCCACGTCACTCTCCTTCATACCTGTAAGGTCGGCGTGGCGCCATTCGATAAGCTTGAAGTCGTTCATCATTGGCGGAGCCTTTACAGCCTCGATAATTGCCGAGAAGTCAACCTCCTCGCCGTCAAATACGGGGTTGTTAAATATGGCAAACGCCTCGTCACCCGCTATCTTATCGCGCAGAGCTTTAAGGTAATATCTTACCAGATAATCCTCCTCGCCGCAGAAGATGTAAACGCCGCTTATATTATTGTTTTTCAGATTTGATTTGAAAAGGGAGATATCCATATTTTCATCCTTGCCGATTTCTCGGCGCCGCCGATCTTCATATTGTAAAGCAGATCAATTCTGCCGCCCCTCTCATCAAGAGAGAGCCTTACCCGCTTCGCCGTTACCGCGGCGTCGAATTTATATGGGGGAACGCAATAAAGCGAGGTGTGACATACTCCCTCCTCAAAAAGAAGCTCGCTTTCAATAGCGCCGCGCCTTTTTACCGTCACAGCACCGCCCACGCACATTATCTCAGATTCGGCTCTGCCGCCCTCGTTTTCTATGGCATAGGTAAGCGTCGCGCCCTCATCGGAATATCTGTAGAAGCCCTCTGCTTCCTCGACGCTTCTCTCAACCTCGCCGTCTACAAGTCCTGCGGAATCGAGATTTTCTATGCTTGATTCTATTCTTATTTTTACTTCTGTAATCTTAGTCATCTTTCTTACCTTAAAAGACAAAACGGTAGCCGTGGCTACCGCTGTCAATGATTATCTTAATGCTTTTTTTCTTTGATTATACGCGCTTCTGGGGTTGATAAATTCGCGCCAATCGAAGCTGCCTGCCTCAAGAGCGGTAACGAGAACCTCTGCGGTCGCAATATTTGTCGCAAGCGGAATGTTGTTCACGTCGCAAAGACGGAAGAGATCCTGCTCTGCCTCGGAGGGCTCCTTTGCGTGATCAGTGCTTCTGAAATAGAAGACAAGGTCGATCTCATTGTAGGAAATTCTCGAATTTATCTGTTCCGTTCCGCCAATTGCGCCCGGCATATATGTTTCTATCTCAAGACCGGTTGCGTCGGAAATATAGCTTCCTGTGGTGTGAGTAGCGCAAAGATGGTGACGGCTGAGAATTCCACAGTATGCGATGCAGAACTGTGCCATTAATTCTTTTTTGTTGTCGTCGGCGATGATTGCGATTTCCATATTACACTCTCCAATCTTACAAAAAATTCATTAGAATATATGTAAAAGTTATTAACAAAGTCATAAAATTCCGAAGTTATTATAGCATTATTTGGTCGATTTGTCAATGATTATACAAAGATTTTAATATTAATATTAAAAATAAGTGACAAAAAAACCTATATTTTCTAAGCGAATTATCGGCATTAGGTCAAAAAATAATAAAAAAAGCAAAAAAATTATGTTTTGGGATTGATAATTTTGAAAAGATGTTGTATAATTGTGCTGTTAAAATTTTATCAGCGAGGACTAAATTAAAATGAGTGATATAAAGAGAATTGGAGTACTTACCTCCGGCGGCGACGCTCCCGGAATGAACGCGGCTGTCAGAGCTGTCTGCCGTACCGCGCTTACCAGAGGCGTTGAGGTTATGGGCATATTCCGCGGATATTCGGGACTTATTGAGGGGGATATCAGACCTCTCGCAATCAGAGACGTTTCCAACGTTATTAACAAGGGTGGAACGGTTCTTTATTCTGACCGTTGCCCCGAGTTCAAGTATCCCGAGGTAAGAGCTAAGGGTATTGAGAACTGTAAAAAACTTGGTATTGAGGGCATTATATGTATCGGCGGTGACGGTACCTTCCAGGGTGCGACAAGACTTACCGAGGAGGGCGTTCCTTGTATCGGTATTCCCGCGACCATTGACAACGATATTACCTCTACCGATAATACCATCGGCTTTGATACCGCTATGAACACGGTTATCGAGCTTGTTGATAAGCTTCGTGACACCTGTGAATCTCACGCAAGATGCAACGTTGTTGAGGTTATGGGACGCGGCGCAGGCGATATAGCTCTTAACACTGCCATCGCATCGGGAGCTACCGCGGTAGTCGTTCCCGAATTTCCTCACAGTGACGATAATATCTGCAAGAGAATCAAGCACGCAAGAGAACTTGGCAAGAGGAACTTCATCGTTATCGTATCCGAGGGCGTTGGTTCGGAGTACGCACCTGCTCTCGCAAAGAAAATTCAGGAAGAAACCGGGGTTGAGACCAAATTTGCCCGTCTTGCTCATATCGTAAGAGGCGGTAATCCCACCCTTAAGGACAGAGTTCTTGCATCTAAAATGGGCGTATATGCCGTTGAGGAGCTTCTCAGAGGAAATTCCAATAAGGTTATCTGCGAGAGAAACGGTGACATCTGCGCCGTAGATATCGCCTACTCCCACGTTATTGACAGAATGTATAAGAACAAGCTTTCGGATGGCGAGCTTGACCAGTTTAGCCCTGAGACCATTCAGCAGATGAAGGATGAGATCGAGGAAAAGAAGAGTGAGCTTCTCGCCCTCTACACCACCGAAAACAAAATCAATCTTTAATAAAACACCGCGTTTTGTAAACCTAAGCTTACAAAACGCGGCATTTTATTTTAAAACAACTTAATTCTGCATTCTGATTTTATTTTACCCTTGCATCAGCCTATCAAAGCAGGAGTCTGTTGCCTCGGGATCCTCAAGCCGAACACCGAGTATTTTTATAAATCGGGAATAATCATAGTCGTAGGTGGACAGCGGTCTTGCATAAGCATTATCGGTCTGCGCAGCTACAAGCAGATCCTCTCCGTCAAATCCTACCACCAGTAGCGAGTGATAATAGCCCTCCTCGTTTCTTGCCAGCTGTATCACGTCCCCGATCTCAAGCTCGTCGGAGTTTGCCACTCTGCCAAAGGGACCGACGTCAGCATTTTCTATTATAAAATTATAGAAGAAGTCCACTCCCGTCCAGGACGGCGATCGGTCGTCAAGCGATATATAGTACCAGCCAAACGTGGGCTTATAGTTCATCTCACAGCTACCTGCATAGATACATTGAGATACGAAATTGGTGCAGTTTCCGCCAATCCCTGCAAAATTTCCGAAAAATGAATTCTGTGAAAAGGCGTATTTTCGCGCATACGCCACGGCGTTTTCTCTGTTATACGGTCTTGTGACTAACATTTTTCCCTCCAAAAGCCTTTTATATATCTATATGCGAGGGGCGAAAAAAGGACTCTGCTGCCTGCAAAGTCCTTTTTGTTTATAGAGTTTCTCTGTCTGCCTTTCTGATCATAATAAGCATCAGTATCATAAAAATTGCAAGATAAAGTGGCATAAGGGAAATGCTTATCAGATTTGCGATAAGTCCAAAAAGCGGAGGCATCAAGGTAGAGCCGAGATATGCAGATGCCATCTGTATGCCGATAATACTCTGCGAACGCTCCTTTCCAAATCTGATGGGCGTGGAATGAATAATACATGGATAGATAGGCGCGCATCCGAGACCTATGATGATAAATCCCACTATCGCAATCTCTTTTATAGGAATGGCGGTCAGAATTATTCCCGCAAATGAAATAAGAGCGCCCAGTCTTATCATTTTGCTATCGCCAAGCCTGTCGGTGATAAAGCCTGCTAAAAATCTGCCTACCGTTATTCCGATGAAGAACAGCGATCCGAGTAGCGCAGCCTCCTCCTTGGATACATGAAAGACTCCCTCAAAATAGCTGCTCGTCCAAAGCATAGCTGTTGCCTCGGCGGCACAGTAGGAGAGAAAGCCTATCAGCACAGGCAGAACGCCCTTTATTTTTACCGCCGCTGAAAGCCCTGTCGGCTTTACCTCTATTTCCTCGCTATCCTTTTGCTTGTTTACCTTCCAGAGAGGGAAGGACAGTAGAACAGCGGCGGCTATTGCCAGCTGAATAAAGGATACCGCGCGGTATCCGTCGTTCCATACGGTGTGCGACAGAGCAAAGCCCATAATATAAGGGCTGATTATAGTTCCAACGCCCCAGAAGCAGTGAAGCCAGCTCATATGACGGGAGTTGTAGTGCAGGGCAACGTAATTGTTGAGCGCCGCATCAATAGCGCCGGCACCGAAGCCGTAGGGAATCGACCAGAGGCACAAGTGATAAAACTTGCTCGAAAGAGAAAAACCGAAGAGAGCAACTGCCGTGAGAATAATGCTCACAGCGGTGACCGCGCGTGTGCCGAATTTTGCAACTATACGATCGGTAAGCAGGCTTGAAATTATTGTTCCGCCTGAAATTATCATCGAAACAATGCCCATATAGGATATGGGAATATTCATTTCTGCGTATATGGTAGGCCACGCCGCACCAAGCATCGAGTCGGGCAGTCCAAGACTGATAAACGAAAGATATATTATAGATAAGAGAAGAACGTACATTTTTATTCCTTTCTCGAAAAATCTATACAATTATATCACAAAGTAAAAGGAATTTCAATCTCGGCGGCAGATTTTATCAGTCTATTGACATTTATATAAATTTGATGTAAAATGTTAATGTAGAAAAATGTTATAAAATAAAGGAGATTTAAAATGAGTATTAAGGGAAAGCTTTTTGCTTTGCTTCTTTGCCTTACACTTCTCTGCGGCTCTCTTGCCTCTTGCGACATACTCGACAGGCTTCAGGGAGGCAACAAGAGGAATTCCGATAAATATGAGGCAGAGATCAGAGTAGTATTCGCTACGAATGACGAAAAAATGAGTGCTGCCGTTAATGCTATGAATTCATCGGCAATTATAAAGGCGGATGGTGAAAATATGTCGGTTGTGACTACAGCCGAAAGCGATGATACCACCCTGACCGAGACCTATACTGTTCTTGACGGCAAGCTTTATCATCTTCTAACGGTTCAGTCGGGCGCTTATTACGCTGATAAGCGCGAGAAGGCAGATTTTAATGATACCGATACTTATATGCTCCTCTCCGAGATCGGCATTGGTGCGGATATTGATATCACCGACTTTGAGACCAGCAGAGAGTCGGACGGCGCAGACGATAAAAAGACCTATACCTGCTCTGATATTATCGATCAGGCGAGAGAGGGACTTCATGCATCGATTTCTGATGATTTTGCTCCTCTCGGTGCTACGGTAAATATTAAGGACGTGACGTTCATTCTTGAAGCCGAGGGCGACCTTGAGATGAAAACTACACTCTCCTGTGACCTTGAGATAATTATGAACGGTGAGAGCTACGAGATCACAATGCGTACTTACACCACTTATAATTATGACGTGAATCCCGAGATCTCCGCTCCCTCTGATGTGGATGCATATAAAGAGGTTTCTTACAAGGATATATTGGGATAAAGTAAACTATCATTTGCATTTGAACTAATAAATGATAAAACAGGAGATAAAAATGAAAAGATACATAAAAAGCTCGGTGGCGTTTTTGCTCACCTTAGTAATACTTTTAACAAGCTATCTGCCTACCATTGCGGCATCTACTCATACCTATTCCACCTCCTCCAACTCTGGTGAGAGGGATGAGGTTTGTGTCACTCTTGACGGAACGGGCGCGGGCAGCTACTATACAGGCAGCTACAGCTATGCTAATCTCACCGCGCAGACCTCCTCACAGCTATTTACCAGCCTGCGCACTCTTATGAGAAGCACTCATAAGTACGTTTCAAGCTATAACGACTGTCACAACTATGCAGACCGGACCGATTGCGAGAATAACAACGGCAAGGTCAGCCTTATTTATACCGGATATGATGCGACTATGAGTCAGTGGAACGGATGGAACAGAGAGCACGTATGGCCGAAGAGCCTTGGCGGTGACAGCACCACGGGCGGTGGCGCAGATCTTCACCACATTCGCCCCTCCGATGCGATCGTAAACTCCACCCGCGGAAATAAGAAGTACGGCGAGGTAAGCGGCGGTAGCTCGGTTTACGGCAACAATCCCGCAAATGGTTGCCTTGGCGGATACACCGCAGGTAATTATTTCGAGCCGCTTGATAACGTAAAGGGCGACGTGGCAAGAATATGTCTTTACGTATACGTAAGATGGGGCTCCGATTGGGGCGCAACCAGTATCACCAGCGTGTTCCAGAGCGTTGACGTGCTTCTTGAGTGGTGCGCGCTTGATCCCGTTGATACCTGGGAAATGGGTAGAAACGAGGTTGTTGAGGATATTCAGGGTAATAGAAATGTATTTATTGACTACCCCGAGCTTGCCTGGCTTATCTTTGACAGAGAGGTTCCCTCCAATATGACTACCCCCTCGGGCAATGCTGCCAACGGCGATAGCGGCAACCAGGGAGGCAACAACCAGGGCGGAAATACAGGCTCAGGTGACAACGGCGGAAACCAGGGCGGAAACACCAATCCCGACGATAGTGGAAACACAGGCTCCGGTGGCGGCGGAAGCACGACTCCCGAGGTTTGTACACATAAAAACACCGAGATTAAGAACTTCGTAGCGGCCGACTGTAAGAACGACGGCTATAGTGGCGACGTGTACTGTAAGGATTGCGGAGAGCTTATCTCCGAGGGCAATCAGGTGCAGTCGGACGGCAGCCACAAATTCGGCGAGTGGGAGACCTCGGACGACGGAAGGACCTTCGTCAGCTATTGCACCGTCTGCGGCGCAGAGCAGATAATGACCGTCGAGACTCTTATTGCAAGTCTTGACAGCGACGCCGAGAAGATTCTTATTCTCTTAACTCTCGGTATATCCGATATAGAAATTTTAGACGCGCTTTCAAAGTAAAAAAATAAAGGCAACCGATTAACTCGGTTGCCTTTTCTGATGCGTTTAATTCGTCAGATCAACTATTTCTTTTTCATAAAGAGGAAGGTATTTATCCTGGTAATAACTCTCGTGAGTGATCTCAAAGCTTGTATCGGGCGCGCAGTTGATCACCGTACAGCCGCGCTGCGAGCCGATCTTATCGATTCCTGCGTATGCAAAGTAATCGATAGAGTAGCCGTAGGAGAGGGTAATGCCCTTGTACTTAAGCACGATGTTATTAAGATGGTCATGGCCGTAGAACATAGCCTTCGTGCTTCCAAGCTCAAGCATAGTTTCAAACATTTGCTCCTCAATCTCGGAGCAGTAGACGTAAGGATCGCTCTCGCCGATCTTACCGCCAAGGTATTCAAGCTCGTCGGTCTTAGCCTCGTCAAGATAAAGGTTTACCGCCTCGCGCACCTCCATAATCGGAATATGTACGAAAAGCATGCTCTGTACGGTGGTAAAATCTGCTATATTTTCGGGCTTTTCGCTATCGGGCAGGGTGGCGAGCAGGTCGCTGTTGTACTTGCTGTATTTTGTAATAACACCTCGATACCACTCGATCTGATCCTCGTGGATATTGTCGTATATCCAATTAATTCCGAGAGGATCCTCGTCGGTGTAGGCGTTTGTGTCCATCATAATAACCGTCTTTGTGATAAGTCCGCTTGTATTTCTTACGTTGATAACGTGGTTGCCCTCGCCGTAAATGCCGCCGTCGTTCGAATCGAACAGACAGTATTTAAGCGACTCGTCCTCATACATCTGTGCAACCGCCTCTCTGCCGTAGAAGTCGTATGCTTCGGAGTCGTGGTTTCCGAAGGTGACCGTCCAATATACGCCAAGATTGTCCATAAGGCGCTTAAAATATTCGTGAGCATAGGCGTTGTTGATCGTTCCAGACCAGGGCACTGCGAAGGAAATATCACCCGATGCAACTACAAGATCGGGCTTTTCTGCCGTGATCATAGCCGCAACCGCGTTGATTGCCTTTTTATCCAGTTCGGCAGACAGCACGCCGCCACCGATATGCACGTCGGTGATGTGCATTATCTTGAAATCACCGTCGGTGACAAAGTATGCCACACCGTCCTCGTCGTACTGAGGGGTAAGCTGGTTGTCGTATTCAACCTTGGCAAAGCTGTCAATATAGTCGTTCATCGCGCCCTCGTGCAGCTTGTTTGCTACAGAAAAGCCGATGAAGATAACTGCCAGAACGGCAATTATGATAAGTATAACCTTTAGCGCTTTTTTCATTTTTGTATTCTCTCTTTCATAAAAAATGAGTTCTGCTGACTTCATTATAGCATAGAAATAGAAATAATGCAAGAAATAAAAATAGCCTCTGCAATCTTTTGCAGAAGCCTATAAAAAACCAAAGCCCCGAAGGTTTCCCTTCGGGGTAGCGTAGCGACCTGAGGGTGTTGAATTACAGTCCGGTGGACTGTCAGATCCCGAAGGTGACCGAGCCACAGCGAGAATGTCTGGAGCTGCTACCCGGATTCGGACTGTGAAGAGTCCGGCGGACTCTTCAAGACTAAGAAGCTACGCAGTAGATTCGTGTCTTTCCCCGATGCCGTACCGGGTGGCAGCACTAAAAGGAAAGCAAAATGCTCAAATAAAACCAAAGCCCCGAAGGTTTCCCTTTGGGGTAGCGTAGCGACCTGAGGGGGTTGAATTACAGTCCGGCGGACTGTCAGATCCCGAAGGTGACCGAGCCACAGCGAGAATGTCTGGAGCTGCTACCCGGATTCGGACTGTGAAGAGTCCGGCGGACTCTTCAAGACTAAGAAGCTACGCAGTAGATTCGTGTCTTTCCCC
>JAFWXZ010000068.1 GCA_017522795.1 Clostridia bacterium
CGGTGCAGCTCAGATGGACGGCGCAATCCTCGTTGTTGCCGGTACTGATGGCCCTCTTGCACAGACCAGAGAGCACGTTCTTCTTGCTCGTCAGGTTGGCGTTCCCGCAATCGTTGTATTTATGAACAAGACTGACCTTGTTGACGACGAAGAGCTTCTCGACCTCGTTGATATGGAAATCAGAGATCTTCTCTCTTCCTACGATTTCCCCGGCGACGACATTCCGATCGTTCGTGGTTCCGCTCGTGAGGCTCTTACCTCCACTAACGGCATCGACGCTCCCGAGTATGATTGCATCAAGGAGCTCATGAATGAAGTTGATAACTACATTCCTACTCCCGAGAGAAAGGCAGACCTCCCCTTCCTTATGCCCGTAGAGGACGTATTCTCCATCTCCGGACGTGGTACCGTTGCTACCGGTAGAGTTGAGCGTGGTACCGTTAAGATGGCTGACGTTGTTGAGATCGTTGGTCTTAAGGACGAGGCTTCTTCCACCGTTGTAACCGGTATCGAGATGTTCCACAAGCTCATGGACTACGCTGAGGCAGGTGACAACGTTGGTCTCCTTCTTCGTGGTGTTGATAAGAAGGCTATCGAGAGAGGCCAGGTTCTTTGCAAGCCCGGTTCCGTTAAGCCCCACACCAAGTTCGTAGGTCAGGTTTACGTTCTTACCGAGAAGGAAGGCGGCCGTTCCAAGCCCTTCTTCTCCGGCTACAGACCTCAGTTCTACTTCAGAACTACCGACGTTACCGGCGTTATCAATCTTCCCGCTGACGTTGAGATGTGCCGTCCCGGTGACAACGTTGACATGAACGTTGAGCTCATCACTCCTATCGCTTGCGAGAAGGGTCTTCGTTTCGCTATCCGTGAGGGTGGTAGAACCGTAGGTTCCGGCGTCGTTTCCGAGATCAAGGAGTAATTTTGATTAAGAATTAATTCTTAAGTCAAGATAGATTTGCCCCGATGTCGTCTTGACATCGGGGCTTTTTGTAATAATAAAAATGCACAGGCAAATATTAGTTTCTATATTTAGATACTTATTGATATTTATTAATTATATCCAATAGATATATGGAGAACAAATTATGAAATGTCCGCACTGTCAATCCGCCAATATACAATCGCACGTAATCACAGAAGATAAGCATTCACGAAACACAAAGATTATGATAGCTGCAGTTTTGCTTCCTATTATTATACTATCTGTTATTTTCTTAATGCTTGGAGAAACCAATCTTTTTATTCCGATAATTATTGGTGTAGTCATAGGTGCGCCGCTTTTCCTTATTCTAAAGATTGTATTAATTATTATTCCAGCAAGAAATAAAACGGTATTTGTTTGCAATGAATGCGGAGCGGAGTTTAAAAAAAGCGAAGCATTAGATGATGAAAATGATTAACAATAAATAATTATCCTCTTTTATTATTAACCATCATTAACTTGGGAACTGGTGAGATTCCATACCGGCAGTGAGGCAATACATAGTATTTGGCTAAGTCTGCGAAGAGTGCTGTGATATGCGCTCCCGACAAGGTGAGATTCCTTGACCGACGGTAAAGTCCGGATGAGAAAGGAAGAAAAATGAAAACTACAAAAACAAATGACAAGCCTTATCTTGAAAAGGTAATTGGTATATCAATTTTTTCGGCGCTTGCCGTTATCGTTGCCTTTGTGCTGAATATAATTCCGCCCGTCGCGGGATTCCTTTCGCTTGATGCAAAGGACGCGGTTATCGCTATCGCCGCATTTATCTACGGTCCTATCGCTGGTGTTGTTATTGCATTTATCGCCGCGTTTATCGAGTTTCTTACCTTCAGCACTACCGCCTGGTACGGTCTGATTATGAACTTCGCCTCCTCGGCTGTGTTCACCCTGACTGCTTCGCTGATATATAAGAAGCTCAGGACTATTAACGGTGCAATCATTTCGCTGCTCTGCGCGGTGGCTGCCACCACGGGAGTAATGCTTTTACTTAATAACTTCGTCACACCTATCTACCTTCACGAGTTTGTGGGAATGCCAAAGGAGGCAGCCGTTGCCACGGTAATCGACCTGCTTCCAAAGGTGCTTTTGCCCTTTAATTTCGCAAAGTCGCTGCTTAACGCCTCGGTATGCATTATGCTATACAAGCCGGTGCTTGCCGCGCTCTCGAAGGCAGGTATAATAAAGACAAAGACCGCCAGCCTCTCCTTTAATAAGAATACGAAAATCATTCTTGCTATAGGATCTGTGGCGCTGATCATTTCGGTGATCATATTCTTTGTCCTCTCATAAAAAATAAATAATAACGCGCGTTTTGCTAACCAACCTTGACAAAACGCGCGTTTTTTATTAATATAGCCCGACCTTGCGGTCGGGCTATCGATTTATTTATTAGTTGATTGTTTGTTGATTACTCCTCGGCAGGGAAGAGTCCGGGGAAGATAGAACGAAGGAAATCAAGTATCCACTGCCAGATCATCTCGAAGAAGTTCATAGGCTCTTCCTGATCGCCTGCGGGGCCGTCAACGTCGGGATTATCAACGTCAGGCTCGTCAACGTCAGGAGTGTTGCCCGAGGACTCGGGATAGATGGTGATAGCGGGCTTCTTGTAGCCGCAGGTGAGACATTCCTCATGCTTGGAGCCTGTGTTATTTCCCTCAACCGGCTTATCTATTATCCAGATAAACGAGTGCTCTTCAACGTCGGTCTTGTTGCCGCAGTCGCAGTAGTGCCAGTGAGCATACTTGTCAATGTTATACCAGTTAGGCTTGAAGCTACAATCCTCGTCCTCCACAAGTGTGATCTCATAGGAAGCCTGACCGCCAAGCTTGCAGCCTGCCGCATTTGCGGGTACCTTATCATTGATTTCAAGGAAGCCCTTAAGGTTAATAGTGCCGTCCTCGTTTCTTTCCCAGCCTGTGTACTCAAGGCTAACGAACATATCAGCGGTGATCTCAACACCCAAGGTGTTCATGCTCTTGGTAGATCCCTCGAAGTAGTAGTAGGTGCTGTCGTTCTTATAGTTTTCGTCAACCTGGCTGCCCTTGCCCTTTAGGTTATCAAAGAGGTCAAACTTCTCGGTTCTAAAGGAAATTGCGCCGTTTGAAACGAAGGCGGTGTTAGCCGCATTGTTGGTGTAGAATGCGAAGTTGTGAGAGCCGTTGTTGAAGCCGATGCAATCCTTAACGATGATATCGGGGCAGGAGTTGCAATCGATACCCTTCATAAGATTGTTGAATGCTATGGAGTTTTCAATAACGTGCTTGCCGGAGAGGCTTTCTCCGCCCATCTTGAAGCCGTTTCCGTTACCCGTCTTAGAGCCCTCTCCGGGAACAAAGCCGTTCTCGTAGGAGATGCAGTTGCGGATGGTGACTGCGCCGATAGGACCTGTCTCAACCTTCGCGTAAAGGTCCCAGCCGTCGTCTGCGTTGTTGTATGCGATACATCCGTCGAACACGTTGCCGTTGCCAACGGTCAGCTTAGCTGCAAAGCCGTCTGCATCCTCAAAGCCGGAGTCAAAGTTGCGGTAGGAGGTGCAGTTAAGGATAAGGTTGTCGTGAGGCCAATCCTCAAAGAGATCGGAGCCACTGAGACGGCAGATCTGAATACCTGTGTTTCCGTTCTCGTAGGTGTGGATCTGGTCAAGCACGTTGTAGTTGCCTGATACCTGGAAGCCCTTCTGCATATCAGATGAGCCGGTCACGTCAAAGCCGTAGAAGTACCAGTAGTCGCCTCCGTGGGTAAAGCCGTCGTAAAGACCTTCAAAGTCGATTACGGGGCGGGTTTTTGCCTCGGGATCTGCAATAAGTCTGATGGGTGCGTCTTCCGTACCGTCCATACCGCGCTGGATCTTTAGCGCAGTTCTGGGCTTGTAGGTTCCCTCCATAAGAATGAGGGTCTGACAGGGATATGCGTTTTCAATCGCGGTAAAGATGTCGAAGGGATTTTCTCTCGTTCCGTCTGCCGTTGTGGTGTAGGGTTTAACGTCAGGAGAAATGTAAATTGTATTTCTGTGGTAATTACCTCGGTTGTATGTTACGGTATGAGTTATATAGATAGGCTTCGTGCTGGAAAGCTCAACGAAGTCGCCGAGCCACTGGTCGGGATCGGGAGTGAATACAACCTTGATCTCGTTAAACTCGTAGTGGTCAAGAGTCATTTCGGTTCTGTATCTCTCATATGCCTCAACGTACTTGTCTTCAAGAATAACCTCGCCCTCGTAGGTGATGTTAAGAGTACCTGCAACGTTGGAGTCAACGATGAACTCATAGTTTTCCTTGGTGGTCACGGTGCCGGAGCTTACGGTCACGTTGGGGTTAACGTAGGTGGGATCAGGATACTCGCGGGGAGCGTCCTCGGATGCGAGAATGGTGCTGAATTCCACGTCAGAGTATGTGACGCGGGCATTTCTTGATGCAAAGAAGCCTGCGTATACGTAGTCCTCGTCAAGATGATTCAGAGCCTCGGGATCGTAGAACTTCTTCTGGGAGATAAGCTCCTTTGTCTCTGCGTCATAGTAGGAGATAAAGTAGCCCGAGTTGTTTTTCTGGATCTCCATAATATACTCGGTGATCAGGAAGCGCTCCTCAAAGCTACCTGCGGGAGTATCGGTGAACTTGCCTATAACGTTATATGTTCCGCTCTCACCGCAGATGTCTGCCGCCTGTCTCTCAAGAGTGTAGTTTCTGGATACGAAGTACTTATTAATGGTCTCGGTATCCTGCGCCTCGAAGAGAGGAAGATTATCCTTGGTGATACCCGTTCTTGCTACGGTACCAATAC
Organism: Clostridia bacterium; assembly: GCA_017522795.1. Taxonomy (GTDB): domain Bacteria; phylum Bacillota; class Clostridia; order Oscillospirales; family CAG-272; genus UBA1740. The sequence continues at coordinate 4,766 of JAFWXZ010000068.1, forward strand.
CAAGCTTCATAGAGAACTTGAGAAGCGAGGGGTTAACAACCTTGATGTCGATAAGCTCGTCGTTTTCGGAGTCGTACTTATACTCGATCTTGGTAGAGCCTGCAAGGTAGGAGTTGTTCCAGACGTTGTCCTTGTTGCCGTTCTCGCCGAGACGGTCGGTGACGAGAAGGCCGAAGCCCTCCTGACCTTTGGAAAGCTTCCAGCTATCAACGCTTACCTTTGCGCGAAGGGTGAAGTTATATTCTGTGGGAATTGCGGTATAGTAGAATGCAAGACCGTCGACAGAGGTGGGCTGAATCTTACCCTTGCCACCCTCGGAATATACGGTTACCCAGCCCTTGTCGTTTACAGAGCCAACGTAGCCGTTGTTGCTTTCATCGGTAGAGGGACCGTAAACGGTAAAGCCCCACTCTGCCTTCTGATCCTTGGATGCTACGGTAGATACCTTATTGGACTTAAGCTCCTCGCTGCCGCGGATAGCCGAAACCTCGAATGAGTATTCCTTGTCAATGGTAAGTCCGTTTGCAATATAGGAAAGAGTGCCTGCGGCAACGCTGCCGACCTTAACTCCGTCCTGATAAATATTATAGCTCTCAGCCTCGTGAACCGAGCCCCACTTGATCTCGATGCTTCCGCCGCCCTTGCTGGTCGCGCTGGAAAGATAGGGAGCCTCAAGCACGTATACGAAGTCACAGCTTACAGATGCGCTTGTCTTGGGCTCCTCGCCTGCGCGGGCAAGCTCTGCCTTAAAGGTGTATTTGCCCGAATCCGCGGGAGCGAAGAGGAGAGTGTGCGCGCCCTTCTCGGTGACAGAACCCTTGGTGGCAATAAGCTCCTCGCCCGAGTACATAGAAACGAACAGCTCGTCTGCGCCGTCGTGACCGATAAGTGCATTGATCTTTACCTCAATCTGGCCCGCGCCGTTGTCGGTCGCGGAGGTGATAGCGGGAGCCGCCACACCTGTCCAAGCAGCTCTGTCGCCCTCGGGGGTGCCGTCACCGGAGTCGGTGACCTGGATCTTGTAGAAGTAGTTGCTGCCTACAAGGTTGCCTATATAGTAGATGCCCTGCTCGGGGATCTGAAGCTCGGTTATGTAAAGCGCGTTCTTCTCGGTGCCAGTGGTATCCTTGACAACAACGCTGCCGTCAGCGGCAAAGATAGCAGGATTTCTGCCCGAGTCACCGCCAACCCACCAGAGCTTAACGGTGGCAGAGCCCGCGGTCTTTATCTTAACTGCGTTAAGGATAGCATCGCCGATCTCGGTCTTCGCGCCCCAGGAGAATCTCTGCTTTGCGGCGAATCCGTCGGAGAAGTTCTTATCGTTGGTCTCAAGCTTGGTCTTTTCGCTGTAAATTACAGTAAAATAGTTGCCCGAGCCTGCGCGTACGTACTCACCGTCGTACTTTGCGCCTGCGGCAAAGGGGTTAAGGTCAGCCGCGTCAAGAGTATACACGCCGGTATTCTCCTGGGCACTGCCCGCAACGGTAAATACAAGCACCATGGACACCGTCATAACCAGTGCCAGCACGGCGGCAAGTAATCTTTCCGCTTTAATGTTTTTCATATAGGTTGCCTCCTGAAAATCATATTTTTATATAATTCTACAAATACATTTTACCATAAGAAAAATTAAAAAACAATTACCTTTTATTAAAATATTTTAAAAACCAAAAAAATATCCCTCACCCCTTGTGCAAAATAAATAAAAAAAAGCACGAAAAAGCATCATATTGCTATTTTTCAAAAAAACTGTTAAAAATAACAAATTATCGATATTTTGATTTTCTTAGATTTTTTGATATTTGCAAGCCTGCTCGGCAGGGAAACACTGTAATCAGAAATGCAAAAGAGAGCGGCTGCATATAGCAGCCGCCAAAATGTTTTGTTGTTTATTGATTGTTGGGGATTACATTTCCATCTTTATCAATTGTGCCGTCGGTGCAGACAATGGTGTATTTTCTGGTTTCGTAGTTCCCAATATCATCTTTTACTATGGTATTCCACTGTTCCACAGAGCCCATAAAAGTAATGGTTTCAAGATTGCTGCAGTAAACGAAAGCATCTTTACCTATTTCTATTAAGCTGTTGCTAATAGAAATAGTAGTAAGACCCGAGCAACCAGAGAATGCGTTTTCGCCAATAAATTGAACATTAGAGGGGATTGCGAGCTCACCTGTAAGACCTAAGCAACCGTAGAATGCACCACTATGTATTTTCTCAAGATTATCAGGGAGGTCAAGCACGCCTGTAAGACCTGTGCAACCCGAGAATGCATATGTGTCGATGCTCGTAACACTATCGGGAATTTTAAGCTCTCCTGTAAGCCCCGAGCAATATCTGAACGCCTCGTTTCCAATACTTTCAACATTAGAGGGAAGCGCGACACTCTCAAGACTCGAGCAATTGTAGAATACCGAACTACCGATATTTGTAACACTATCGGGAATTTTAAGCTTACCTGTAAGACCCGAGCAACCGTAGAATGCGAATGTGCCGATATTTGTAACACTTTCCGGAATAATAAGCCAGCCTGTAAGACCTGTGCAACCGTAGAATGCAGCGTCGCTGATGCTTGTTACACCGTCGGGAATTACGAGATCGCCTGTAAGACCTGAGCAATAATAGAATGCAGATTCACCGATTCTTTCAAGATTCTCAGGGAGTTCAAGTTCACCTGTAAGACCTGTGCAACCGTAGAATGCATCTCCATCAATACTTGTAATGCTTTCTGAAAACTTGATGCTTGTAATATTTTTATTATTTTTGAATGCATTAGGGCCAATTCTTGTTACGGGTTTTCCTTCATAAGTGTCAGGAATAACTATATCCGTATCTTTACATTCACCTATACCTGCAACTTTGTAAGTTCCGTCATCATAGAGTAAAAATCTAAGCCCTTCGGAAGGAATGAGGAGTGTATCAGGATCTACTCCGACAATATCGCGCCATATAGCTTTGCCGTCACCGTTCTCGGTTGTGTAAACAATGTTAGTGCCGTCCACTTTAAAGCTACCGTATCCATCGAGCTCAGAGCAGGCGTTAAATGCATCTGCAAGATTATAATCATAGGTGCTTTTTGTATAGAGGGTACCGTCTGCGTTTTGATATACCTTTATGATTTTTCTTTCGTCATTTTTATCCTTAAACTTCCAGACGTTATCGGTCAGGATATTCACTTGTACCTTAATCTTTATATCTCTGAGCTCGATCTGGGCAGCCGCGTTATTTGCGCTGTTGATAATACTACTAAAAACTGGAATGATAACTGCCGCCAAAATGGCTATTACAGCGATAACTATAACTAACTCTACTATGGTAAATGCATTTTCCTTGTTGCTCTTCAACCTTTCATCATCCCCTTTAATTTAAGCCTTTTGTTTTATTATAGCATCGATTGAAATGGTTGTAAAGAGTTTTTTATTAATAGCAACATGAGGCAACGATTTTGGTGAAGTTCGGCTTTGCCGAGTGAAGTTCAACACTGCGTCGAGTGAAGTTTCTGCTCTGCCGAAGTGAAATTTGCGCTTTGCGCAAGAAAAAACAGAGAACCTCTCGGCTCTCTGTTTTTTATTTATTTCATGCTTGCTACCTTGATGCGGCTTGCCGCTCTTGCAAGCTTTGCCTTGGCTACGCGCTCGTCGCGGTCGTCATTGGCTGCCTTTATGGCTGCCTCGGCTTTAGCCTTGGCCTCCTCGGCGCGCTTCAGATCGATCTGATCTGCGAACTCAAAGGTGATGGCGCAGAGGCGTACCTTGCCGTCCTTTACCGAGAGAAAACCGCCGTTTACCGACGCAAATCTCTTTTTGCCGTCAACGGTAATTCTCGCTCTGCCAACACCCACCGAGGCAAGCAGGTCGGTATGACCTGCAAGAATCTCCACGTCACCGTCGTCGGTACGGACAAGCAGGCTTTCTACCTCGCCGTCGTACTCAACTCCGTCGGGAGTGACTATTTCAATGTGAAAGGCCTTCATAGCTTAGGCTCCCTTGATGGCGCGCGCCTTCTCAACAGCCTCGTCGATAGTACCTACGAAGAGGAATGCCGACTCGGGCAGGTCGTCGTGCTTGCCGTCAAGTATCTCGCGGAAGCCGCGGATGGTCTCCTTTAAGGGAACGTAGCGTCCCTCCATACCCGTAAACTGCTCGGCAACCGAGAAGGGCTGGGAGAGGAAGCGCTGGATCTTTCTCGCGCGGGCAACGATAAGCTTATCCTCCTCGGAAAGCTCGTCCATACCCATTATGGCGATAATGTCCTGCAGCTCCTTATATCTCTGGAGAATTCTCTGCACGTCGCGTGCAACCTCGTAATGCTCGATACCAACAACGTCGGGCGCGAGGATACGGGAGGTGGAATCAAGGGGATCTACCGCAGGATAAATACCGAGAGATGCGATGGAACGGGAAAGAACCGTCGTCGCGTCAAGGTGCGCGAAGGTGGTCGCGGGAGCAGGGTCGGTAAGGTCGTCCGCAGGAACGTAAACCGCCTGTACCGAGGTGATAGAGCCGCGCTTCGTAGAGGTGATTCTCTCCTGGAGCGCACCCATCTCGGTTGCAAGGGTGGGCTGATAGCCTACCGCAGAGGGCATACGGCCAAGAAGTGCCGAAACCTCAGAGCCTGCCTGGGTAAATCTGTAAATATTATCGATGAAGAGAAGCACGTCCTGGCCCTCTTTGTCACGGAAATATTCCGCCATAGTAAGACCGGAGAGACCAACTCTCATTCTTGCTCCGGGGGGCTCGTTCATCTGACCGTACACAAGGGCGGTCTTGTTAAGAACTCCCGATTCCTTCATCTCGTTATAGAGGTCGTTTCCTTCACGGGTTCTCTCACCTACGCCGGTGAATACCGAGATACCGCCGTGCTGCTTTGCTACGTTGTTGATAAGCTCCATGATAAGTACGGTCTTACCAACGCCCGCGCCGCCGAACAGACCGATCTTACCGCCCTTAGCGTAGGGAGCGATAAGGTCAACTACCTTAATACCTGTTTCCAGGATCTCGGTAGTGCCCTCCTGCTCAGAGTAGGAGGGAGGATCGCGGTGGATACACCATCTCTCCTCGGTTTCGGGCTGGGGCTGATTGTCGATAGCCTCGCCCAGAAGGTTGAATATACGTCCGAGTGTTGCATTACCAACGGGAACGGTGATACCTGTTCCTGTGTCAACCGCAGTCATACCGCGGGACATACCGTCGGTACCCGACATGGCGATACATCTTACCACGTCGTCGCCAAGCTGGCTGGCAACCTCGCACACCACCTTTTTGCCCTCGTGCTCGATCTCAATAGCGTTGAGCAGATCGGGAAGATGGCCGTTTTCAAATTTGATATCAAGTACGGGACCGATTATCTGTATAACCTTACCGATATTTTGATTCATTTTGGTCGATTTCCTTTCTTTAGGAATAATTCCGCATTATGCATATCGCCTTCCCCAGCGAAGCGTGTTGGGGAAGGGGGACCGCCCTTGGCGGTGGATGAGGTGCATTCTGCATTTTGCATTTTGCATTTTGCATTCAGCATTCTGCATTTTGCATTTTGCATTTTTTTGCGCCGCTTCGCTCTTATAGAGCCTCACTACCGGAAACGATCTCAGTGATCTCCTGAGTGATAACCGCCTGACGCGCACGGTTGTATTTAAGCACAAGCGTGTCGATAATTTCGGATGCGTTCTTGTTCGCCGCGTTCATCGCGGTACGTCTTGCCGCCGACTCGGATGCCAGCGACTCGCAGACGGTGGAGTAGAGCACTCCGCCCACGTACTGAGGAATGATCCTGTTAAGGATCTCCTCGGGATTACCGCAGTAAACCGGCTCGATCGAACCGCTCTCCGTAAGCTCACTTTCAAGAGGGAGCAGCTGCTCGTATACGGGAGTCTGGGTGATCATAGAAGCAAATCTTGTGTAAACCACGAACACCGCGTCAAACTCGCCGTTCTCAAAGCCGGCGCAAGCCATTTCGGCAATGTCGAGAGCATCGCCAACCGAAATCTCGGATACGTAGCCGAATTTCTTTGACAGAATATCGGCGTTTCTGTGGCTATAATGATCAAGCGACTTTTTGCCGAGGGGGAGGATCTTCGCCTCCTTACCCGCGGTAAGCATCTGTGTCAGACGGAAGATGTTGGCGTTGTAGCCGCCCGCAAGACCTCTGTCACCCGCTATAACGATATAGAGGGGATGCTTTGCCTCGCTCTTCTTTGTCCAAACGAGATCCTCGCCCGATACGCTGATACCGCCGATCGCTTCGCCTATTATTTGATGGAAGGGGCGCGAGCTTTCAATCTTCTCTCTCGCCCGACGGAGCTTAGAGGTGGCAACAAGCTCCATAGCCTTGGTAATCTGCATGGTGCCCGTCACACTCTTAATGCGGCTTTTTATATCATTCATTGATGCGCCTGCCATTTGCTCTTTTCCTTCCTTTCTTGCTGAATTTTCTTGTAATTTGTAAAGTTCACTTTACTTTCCGAGGTATTTTGCCTTACAATGCTCGATTGCTGCGCGAAGCTCGGCTGCGTTTTCGTCGGAGAGATTTCCGCTCTCTCTGATGGATGTGAGCAGCTCGTCCTTGGTAGCTACAAGGTAGTCGGAAAGCTCACTCTCGAAGTCGCGGATGCTCTCAAGAGGAAGATCCTTCAAAAGATTATTAACAACCGCATAGATTATAGCAACCTGAAGCTCAACCGCGATGGGCGAGTTTCTGTCCTGCTTCAGCACCTCAACGATTCTCTGTCCCTGCTCAAGTCTTGCCTTGGTGTCGGCATCAAGATCCGAGCCGAACTGGGCAAAGCCCGCAAGCTCTCTGTACTGAGAGTAGAGAAGCTTCAGTGTACCCGCAACCTTCTTCATCGCCTTGATCTGCGCATTACCGCCAACTCGGGATACCGAGATACCGGGGTTTACCGCAGGTCTTACACCCGAGTGGAAGAGCTCTGTCTCAAGGAATATCTGACCGTCGGTAATGGAAATTACGTTGGTGGGGATATATGCCGAAACGTCGCCCGCCTGGGTTTCGATGATGGGCAGCGCGGTAAGAGATCCGCCACCGTACTCGGGAGCAAGTCTTGCCGCACGCTCAAGAAGTCTTGAGTGAAGGTAGAATACGTCACCCGGATATGCCTCACGGCCCGGAGGACGTCTGATAAGAAGCGAGAGCGCACGGTATGCTACCGCGTGCTTGGAAAGATCGTCGTAAACGATAAGCACGTCGCGTCCCTTGTCCATGAAGTACTCGCCCATAGCACAGCCCGAGTAGGGAGCAATGTACTGCAGAGGAGCGGGATCGGATGCGGTCGCGCTGACAACTATGGTGTAATCCATAGCGCCGTTCTTATAAAGGGTGTCAACCACCTGGGTGACGGTGGACTGCTTCTGACCTATTGCAACGTAGATGCAGATAACGTCCTTGCCCTTCTGATTTATAATGGTGTCGGTTGCAATAACCGTCTTACCCGTCTGTCTGTCGCCGATAATAAGCTCTCTCTGACCTCTACCGATGGGGATCATGGAGTCAATAGCCTTGATACCTGTTTGCAGGGGCACGGAAACCGACTTTCTCTCGATGATGCCGTAAGCCTTACGCTCGATGGGGCTGTAGCCTGCCGCGGTGATAGGTCCGCCTGCGTCGATGGGCTCGCCGAGAGCGTTTACAACTCTGCCGATAAGGTTCTCGCCTACGGGAACGGACACAACTCTGCCCGTGCGCTTTACGATACTGCCCTCGGTAATACCAACGTCATTACCAAGAAGCACCACGCTGATAAAGCTTTCCTCAAGGTTCAGCGCCATACCGTAGGTGCCGTTGGCAAATTCAAGCAGCTCGTTTGCCTTGCACTTGTCAATGCCGTGAACCTTCGATATACCGTCACCAACAGAGATAACGTAGCCGATCTCATCCTGCTCGGTCTTTTTAGAGTAGTTTCTTATCTGCTCTTTAATTATCTTGCTGATATCATCTAATTTAGACTGCATTTTTTTCTCTTTCTCTTTGCGCCGAGGCACAAAGTTATTTTTTGAAAAAGGATATGAGGAATTTCCTCGCTTATCCTTATATTACCGTATTCTTTAAAGCGTCCTCAAACTTATCGAGCCTTGTCATCACCGAGCCGTCAAGCTGAACGCCGCTGTATCTCAGCTTCATACCGCCAAGGATAGAAGGATCAACGGTGTTTTTAACTATAACGGTCTTGGAAAGCGTGCGCGAGAGCTTCGCCGCCAGCTTATCGCTCTGCGCCGCGGTAAGAGGAACTGCGGTTATCGCATCAACTCTCACTATTCCGCGCGACTCGTCGTAAAGTCCGTAGTAGGCTGCTGCCACCTTGTCAAAAAGATTAACTGCACGCATCTCGGTGAGTATCTTTATAAGGTTAAGAAGCCTTGTATCCAGTCCCGAGAGTGCCTTGCCAACCAGCTCCACTCTTTCCTCCTTTGGAACAGCGGGGGAGCAAAGCAGCTTTACGTAATCGGGATTTGCTATGAAAACGCTCTCTGCCGTCTTAACGTCGGCTAATACTTTTTCACTTACAGCGTCCTCCTCGGTAATCAGGAAGAGCGCCTTTCCGTATTCGTAAGCGTCGGTCATTATTCGTTACCTATATTGCTGATAAAGTCGTCGATAAGCTCTCTGTGCTCGTCCTCCGATACGTCGCGCTCGATAACCGCGGATGCGATACCGATAGCCATAGCGGAAACCTGATTTTTCACGTCGTTTATCGCCTGCTTTTTCTCAAGAGCGATCTGCTCCTCAGCTCTCTCGAGGGTGCGGGCTGCCTGCTCGGAAGCTTCCTTGAGGATCTCCTCCTCCTTCAGCTGAGCGCGGCGAACCGCCTTCTTAAGAATCTCCTCGCTCTCCTCGGTGGCATGGCTGATCTTCTCCTCATACTCCGACTTCAGACGGTCTGCGCTCTCGCGCGCCTGCTCGGCGTCAGAGTAGATGTCGTCAACCTCTTTTTGCCTGTCGTCTATCATCTTCTTGATAGGGCCGAAGAGGAACTTCTTAAATGCGAGATAGAGAATAAGCAGGTTGACCCAAGCGAAGATCATAGTCCAGAAATTGACGCCGACAAAGCTTTCAAATTTGTCAAGCACAAAGCCTGTTGCTTCTAAAAGTCCCATTTGGGTTCTCCTTTTTTATCTTGTATTCTCTTTTTCGTATTAAAGGAAGAGAATAAGAAGAGAAATAACGAGAGAGTAAATACCTGTGGTCTCGGTAACTGCGCAACCGAGAATCATATTGGTACGAAGCTCACTTGCCATCTCGGGCTGACGAGCCATAGACTCCAGAGCCTTAGAAACTGCATTACCTTCTCCGAGTGCGGGGCCAAGTGCGCCCAGACCCATGCAAAGACCTGCTGCAAGATATTTCATTCCATCCATTTTAAAATCCTCCTAAGATTTAAATTATTTATTTTTTGTTATTATTAATCCAATTAATTATTTGCCTTCTTAGCCTTCTTAGCCTCTCTCTTTTCGAGAATGGCGCGTCTGTCCTCGGGCAGCTCCTCGGGGGGAGGGCATGCGCCCGATACGTATACCATTGTAAGAAGCGAGAATACCAGAGCCTGTACGAAGCCTGAGAACAGGTCGAAGTAGATCGAAAGCACCGCGGGAATACCTGCCTGGAAGAAGGGAATCTCACCGAGTATGCCGGGCAGCCAGCCGAGCAATGCGCTTGTCAGCAGACTGAGTGCGCCGTATATCAGCGCGGTAAGCACCGATCCGCCTGCCACGTTTCCGAAGTGACGGAAGGCGAGCGATAGGGGAGATGCGATCTCGGACACGATATTCATAGGTGTCATAACGAAAATAGGCTCGGTAAAGCCCTTGAGCCATGCCTTAAGACCGAAGTTCTTGATGTTGTTGTACCATACCATACCCGTGGTGACCAGAGCCCACGCCATCGTGACGGAAAGGTCTGCGGTGGAGGAGCGGAAGAGCTGAGTCATACCGATGACAGAGCCGAATATAGATGATACGAAAAGTGTGCCGATATAGGGGGCGAATCTGATATTATGCTTGCCCATAGTGCTCTCTACAAGATTGTAGAGCATGCCGACCACCTTTTCAAGCAGCACCTGCACCTTGCCCGGGCGTTTGGTTATCTTTCTCGTAAGGGTGACGGCTAAAATAATTAGTATGATCGTTGTGACGAAAAGCGTTATCGTCGTCTGTGTGATCAGATTCTTCATAGTGAAGATAGTGGTATCGGGAAGATCCCAAGGAAGCACGAAAAAGACCTTAGGGCCGCTTACCTGTAAATCCATTTAGCTCTCCTCCTTTTCTTCTTTTTCTTCGTTGTCGTATTTTATAAATTTCGTAGGATCCGGCTTGGGAGCACTTTTGCTCCTGATAAGCTCTGCCGCCGAGAGTATGGGGCGCAGGGCAAACATAGGGATCGCCGTTGCAATAGGGTTAAACCAGCCGGTGACAAAGGCAAGCACCAGCATTGCCAGCATCGCGCCCGTTCGGATAACGGTAGAGGATGCCATAGCCTTCTGTATAGCCGCCGAGTGCTGCTTTGTGAAGCTTTCGATCTCCTCCTCGTCCATCTCCCGACTTCCGCGGATCTCAAGATATTTTCTGATCTCTCTGTCTACCGTAAGACTGAGCCAGAGATGATTTGCAAGTATTATTATCGCGCCAAGCAGAGCGCCAAGCACCACCTTGAAATAGTCGGTTGCGTACAGATCCAGCAGATCCGCGAGGGCAAATCCGCCGATCGTAAGACCGCACACTATTACTTCGCCGATCGCCAGCGGAGCAATGTCGCTGAGGGGCCCTTTTTGCTTTTTATTTTCAGTCATTTGTGTCCTCCGATTTCTTCGCCGCATCGCGAAGGCGCGCCTGTCTTTCTTCCTTGTCGCGCTTTTGTTCCTCGTCGGCTATCTGCTGCTTCTTCATCCTGTCCATTCCCGCCGTGGCGGTCAGAATGTACTTGACCATAGAATACAGTCCCATAAGCGCGCCGAGTGTCATAAGGATCGCCCATATCCACGAGGGAGCAGAGGCGTATTCGGTAAGCAGAAAGGCGGCGAGGGCGCCGAGAGCTATCGGCAGTGCCAGCGAGTATATCGCTTGTCCGAGGAGATTAAGCATACTGAGAGCATTTATGAATTTCTTGTACATAATCCTATCTCAAAAACAGCCTTTCCTCATTTTGTGAACTATGCCCATTTCTGATTAGCCTTTGCAAGCGAGAATTTTGCGAAAAGCACCGATTTATATGGCTTTAGGCGTGTTCGATTTGGGTTGCTGTTGGTAGCCAACAGCAACCTAAATCGAATACGTTTTGAGAGGCGGATTTCTCGTAATAATGCGCCAAAACTCCTTGTAATATCCGCATATTACTGCGTCATTTCGGCTTTTCTTACAAAAAATACGCTCTCCCAAAATCTACAGACCTAAAGACAATAGAA
>JAFWXZ010000069.1 GCA_017522795.1 Clostridia bacterium
GTCTACCAAAAGTTCCTTTTTTGTTTATCCAAGCCGCAGGCTTGGTATATCATCGCCGCACGAAGTGTGGTGAATATCATCAGCCCTTTGGGCCGTATATCATCACGCATCAGCGTGTATCTTTCTGCGACTTGATGATATACAACACTTCGTGTTGATGATATACCGCAACAAGTTGCGGGTGATATACAAGGCTCACGCCTTGATTTCAATTTTAAATGTGGTATAATACACTTAAAGAGGTGATATTATGTCAAAGAACTATTTATTGATATATTCCGAACAGCTTGCGACCGATATTGAATTGATGTGTCAAAGCATTAAGGCGCCGCCAAACACACTTTTTCAAATTCGAAAAAGTTCAAGCAGTGTTTATGCCAATATCCGTGAGGCAAACTACGGTCAAAGCAAAGCAGACATGCTTTCAAAATTTGAAATAGCGCTCAAAGAATGTAGCGAAACAGAAGGCTGGTTGCAGCTACTGTTTAATACAAATGGCATTGATGAAGATACATACAAGAAGCATCGTAACCTTTGCGGAAGAATTAGACGAATGTTGATTTCGAGTTGCAAAACATTAAAAGAACAAAAATAATTAATTAAAGAGTCTATCTTTTTGAGGCATTTGCGCCTTCGGTTGGTGGGCTCTTTTTCCTTTCGTTAAAATCGTGGGTATTCGTTAAATTTATGAGCATTCGTTAAAATATAGCCCGAAAACGATAAAATAGTCTTGTAAAAGTTGAAAAAATGTGATATAGTATATGAGTGTCAAGCGAAGTATTTGATCTTTTCTGTTTGGAGGAAGGTATAATGAAAAAAATATTATCATCATTATTAGCTTTTGCTTTAACTATTTCAATGTGTTTTGGTTTAGCTTCTTGTGGTAATTCGAACAATCCCGGCGACGATAACCCCAACCCCGGCAACGATAACCCAACTGTAACCCCCCCTAACTACGATAACCCAACGAAGGAACCATTTAGCGTAAATTTGGCTGGATATGTTGCAAATATTGGAAATGCTACTGCGCTCGGTATTTCCCAAAAAGCAAAATCAAACACCTCGCCTGTGGTAGCTTATGGAACAAACGCCTCCGGCATCCAACTTTTGTCTTACCCCACATTTGTTTCTGATAAGAATACGAAAGATAAAAACTATATTGTAATGTCCACCACAGACTACGCTGCGAATGATCCCGAAGCAGATGAAACCGGTCTTACAAAGGTAACATTTACAAAAATCGTTACGGAAAATGCCACGACAGAAATAACCGGCACAAAACTTGTAACTGCAAAACAAGGCAAAATTTCCATCAATGCCACACATGGCTTTACCTACTCGCTTTACCAAGGGGAAACACTCCTCCAAACGCAAGTGGCAGACAACGGAGAACCTGACAAATCCAACAAAAAGATTCACATTGTTTTTGAAGGCTTGACTGATGGAGTTGAATACAAAGTCAATTACAAAGGCATCGGAATAGAAACTACGATCACGCAAGATGATGTTGAAGCTGAAATTGATAAATTGTACGTGTTAAACGGATATACTTTTATAAGCTTTGTTCCTGTTGGAACATCACAACGTCCCCACGATGATGCCCTTGTATATGATACTGATGGTATCGCACATTACGATAAATGCGACTATTTCAGCGATTCTGAAAGACAAAGTTTTATCATCGATAATGCTACCGGATACGTTTATCAAATCAATAATTTTAACATCAAGGAAATACAAGGAGGTTGTTTGCTTTCCGCAGATGATAATTTTATTTATGATTTCAAAATAAATGCGAATGACGAAGTGGAAATTTTTTCGTTATTCCAAAATGATACGATTACATGGTATTCTTGTTTTAAGGATAAGTATGGCAACAAATTCATACAAAACAATCGCTTAAACACATACGATAAAGCTACAAATACGTATTTCTATGTTTTTGATTCCTCAAATTCTCAATATAACAAAGGAATAAACTACGAGCTTACATCTACGAATGAAGCTATTAAGCTTTCTTTTGGGGATATGAATCGTATAGGAAATCACGTTATAAATGCGAGTATTATATTGGCTAACGGAGAAGAACGTAGTATCAGCAAAGATGATAATTTTGAGATTTATTACAATTCGTCAAAATACGCGGATGTTGCTTACAAAGTGGATGATGGTATTGTATATGGCTACAACCCAACCGAAGGTGCGTATCTCAACCGTTTGATACTTTTCAAATATGACGCAATCAATAATCAGGCGACCTATTATTTCATTTGGTCTTTCAGCAGTCTCTTTAACACCGCTTATCTTGAAGAATACAATATTTTGATTGAGTTCGATAATAATTCTATTTATTATTACAGCGATGTTTGGGAATCGTATGATTCTTCATCTGAAAAAAACAGGGAATCACTTGATGGCCTGCTTAACGACGGTGCTTTTACTCCTAATATCGTTTTGGAAAATTGCAGCCTGGAAAACCACAAAATTTTGATATATGGAATATCGGGAAATACTTATTACGATATCGTGGTCGAGAATGTAAACGGTCAAACGGTAATCAATACGTATGTATCCGGAACATATCAGAAACCACAAATAAAAATAACGCTCCAGCCTATCAACAAATAGCAATGTGGCTAAACCTATCGTTAAATTGCCCCCATTTTTGCTAAACGAACCCATCTGGATTTTTGTATCCTTTTGCATGGTTACTCACAAATAAGAACGCAGAATAGGATACAATTATTTGTGCCAATTCTGCGTTTTTTATTGCCTTTTATGGGTGTTTTTACCTTTTCAAGGCTTAAAAAGCATATTTTGCGATATAAAAAGCCTAATTTCGGAGTATTTTTTCATTACATTCAGATTAGCTTTTTCTACTTTCGTTAAAATTTTGATATTTATTAAATCCGTGGGTATTCGTTAATATTATAGGTTTTCATTAAATTTATGGCGGTAATCGTGAAATATATATAAAGGGGTAAATAAGCTTCGGGTTGTCGGTCATATTTTTACATCAAAAAGGACAGGATTTCTCCTGTCCTTTTCTGCTTTTTCGTTGTTTTATTATATTCTGGTGTCCCACATGCCGCAGAAGGAGTCGATGGGATCGCTGCCGCGGAAGTCGCCTGTGACGAGGGCGTCAACGATAGCGTCCATGGTGTGATCTGCGGAGTCGTATGCGTTGATGTAGGTGCGGAGCATGGGGCAGTCTGCAAGCATGGTAGGCTTGTTTACGCTGATGCCCACAACGGGAAGCTCATGCACGTACCAGGGAATCTCACCGCCGCCCTTGGAGAGACCGAAGGAGGGGTGACCGTTCATAACGTCAAACAGCGAGATAACCAGATCCTGCTGCGCAACGAAGTCGGCAATAGAGTGCTTGCCTGCGAAGTAGATGTTAAGGCTGGGCTTCTCGCCTCTCGCCATCATAGCTTTGATCTTGTCAATGGGGCTCTCGTAAATGAATACCTCAAAGCCCTTTGCCTCAAGTCTTTCCTTAAGCTTCTCGGCGGGAGTCTTTCTCGCCATACCGCCGCCCATAGCCATAGCCGCAAGAGCCATAAGAGGATTATCCACGCCCTTGATGGGAACGATCATAATTCTCTTTGTCTTCTCGGGAGAGAGGGGAAGTACGTTCTTGTCAAGATTCTTTACGAGGGTGACAGCGTCACGGCTGATCTTGGGAGCATACTCTGCGAATGCGGGGTTGTGAAGGATAGACTGAAGCTCCTCGCCGCTGGGGCAAAGCTCCTCTTTAGCCTTCTTGTTAAGTCCCATCTTAGCCTTAAGGCCGAGAATTCTGGTAAGGGCCTCAACCATACGCTCCTCGGAGATGATGCCGTTCTTGTATGCGTCGATCATGGTGCCGTAGTCCTCGTCGGGATCGTTGAAGAAGAGGAACATATCGCAGCCTGCGTTGATAGAGAGGGGAAGCATCTCACGGCGGGTCATCTGATTGGTCATACCAACCATATGGCTGGCATCGGTGACTACCATACCGTTAAACCCAAGCTCGTCGCGGAGCAGGTCGGTCATGATCTCCTTGCAGAGAGTTGCGGGAAGCATCTCTTCGTAGGTGATACCGGGCTTTACGTCGCGCATAAGCTCGGGCATAAGTATGTGACCGCCCATAATAGCGTCAAGACCGCCGTCGATAAGCGTCTTGTATACGTGGCCGTAGGTAGCCATCCACTTGTCGTGGTTAAAGCTGTTTATATTGTTGGAGATGTGAGCATCGCGGTAATCCTGACCGTTGCCGGGGAAGTGTTTTGCGGTAGCGGCAACGCCCTCGGTCTTGTGAAGGCCGTCCATATACGCCTTACCCATAGCGGCAACCCTCTCGGGATCGTTACCGAAGGAACGGGAGAGAACCTCCTCGCACTCGTGGTTATAGAGAATGTCAACAACGGGAGCAAACGCCATATTACAGCCCGTGGCTGCTATCTGCGCGCCTGAAACAAGGCCCATAGCCTCTGCATACTCGGTCTTGCCCGTTGCACCTACCTTGATGCCTGCGCCAACGGTAGTTCCGTCGGGACAAACGCCATCGCCACCCTTTTCGGGGTTGCAGGCGATAAATACGGGGATCTTCGCATACTTTTGAAGGATCTTGTTCTGCGCCAGTACCTTCTCACCGGGCATACCGTTGTAGCGGCAGCCACCGAGATGGTACTTTTCCATAAGCTCCCTCAGATAATCTTCCTCCTGACTTGCGGTAAGCTGGAAGAAGAGCTGACCGACCTTCTCCTCGGGAGTCATTCCCGCGATGGTCTGCTCTACCCATGCGATGTCTGCGTCGGACAGACAGTAGGGCTTAGCCTTAAGGTTTACCATTTTCTGTGTTCTCCTTTATATTTTATTCACCTAAATTTTTGAAGAATTCCTCTCTCTTTTTCGTCTGATACTCTCCGCCGAAGCTGCCGTTCATAAGATGATCAAGACTTGTAGAGATAAATTCCTCCCAGCTCTCGCGCTCTCGCTTTACGAGAATGGGGTAGAAGTATACACCGTTCTTCTCGGCGGCGGAAAGATCGCCCGGGGCATCGCCGCACATTACTACATTTTTATTATTATAGCCGAATTCAAGAAGCTTCGATATGCATAACGCCTTGCTGCCGTCATTCTGCGACATAACCACGTCCACGTGGTCGAGTAGACCGTGCTGCTCCCACTCCTCAAGCACCGCGGCGAGATTTGCGCTGGACACGATAGCCACGTCGGCATATCTGTGCGCGTGCTCAAGCGCCTCCTTCGCCAGAGGAAAGGGAAGCTTGGATTCGTCGGGCAGCCTTGTGATAGCGATATTTACCGCCTTACTCCAGGAGAGAGCCTTGGCAAACACCTTTTCATCGGGATGCTCTGCGATAATTACCTCAAGTGCGCCGTTTGAAAGCTCGGGGGCGGTATCCGCCCATTTCTGAAGTTGATCCACACCGTCAATAGTCCGGTATTTCTCATTGATCTCGCCAAGAGCCATAGCCAGCCCCTTGAATCTGTTGATTCCGCGAGTAATGGTGTAAAGGTTTATATCGTTCCAGCGGGCGAGTATCTCATCACGCCACGGGGAAAGCTCCCACTCGTCTACCATGCAAGGACCGAAGCAGTTGAAGTGCTTGATATCCATAGTGTCCATAGCACATCCGTCACTGTCTACGCATACGAGAAAATCCTTGCTCCTTTTAAATTTGGAAAAGCCTTTCATTCACTTTTTTCCTCACATGAATATAATAATCAATAAATATATAACATAATGATTATACAATATTATAACAGTTTTTTCAATAGAATATATCAAAATACTTGAATATCACTATGAAATACAACACATTTATATATTTTATTTTAAAATAACCAAAAAACTACATATGAATTAAATTCTTGCAAAAAATACATTATTATTGCTTTACTTAGAGGTAGAAAATAGCCTAGAGAGAGGGGTGCATATGGCTAAACATGGCTGAAAACTTGTTAAAAATGCATAAAACCGTCTTTTTTATCTGGGTGTTCAGGCAGTTTTTAAGACCTCAAAATATCTAAAATGCACAAAAATGCATAAAAAAGTGCATATGCATAAAACTCTGCATATGAATGCATAATTATTCGTCAAAAACTGTCAAAAATGCAAGAGGTTGTCAAATTCTTGCAAAAAATGGCACTTTTGCATATCAAAATGAAGCAAAAAAATAAAAAGTAGTCAAAAAAATGAAAAAAATATTCAAAAAAGCCTTGACAAATGAAATCGAATAGTGTATAATAGGCACATCTATTTTATTTTTCGAATCCAAAGATACCGACTACGTTGCACCTCGGCAAGCAGGCTAGGCGCTCTGCCCGGTGCAAATTGAATTTTATAAAATATTTATTTATTTTATACATTAACTTCGGAAAACATTTTTATTTTGTATATTTACTATAAGTTAAATAAAGAATATTTAACAATGAGCTAAATATAAAATCAAAATTAAATCTTTAAGAAAGGACTTTTTATCATGAAAAGTACAAAGATTCTTGCACTCCTTCTCGTAGTTGTTATGTGCTTCTCTATGCTTGCTTCCTGCTTCGCACCCAAGTGTGAGCACGTTGATGCTAATGACGACGGCAAATGCGATAAGTGTAGTGAAAATTATGAAGACGGTGAGGACGTTGAAAAACCCGGTCCCGGCACCGATCCTGTAGGCGGTTATAAGGATGACGGTAAGACCTATTCTTATCGTATGGCTCCCGCAGACCTTCCCGATGCTTGGAACCTGCACACCTACCAGTCTAACTCCTCCACCTACGTCCTTGACTACTCGAGCGACGCTCTTTACACCTTCGACTATAACGATGATTATAGCGGATTTGTAATCGTTCCCTCTATGGCAAAGGATTATCCCGTTGACGTAACTTCCGAGTATGTTGGTAAGTACGGCATCGTTGCAGGTGATGAGAACAAGGCATACAAGATTGTTCTTCGTGATGACCTTAAGTTTGATAACGGCGCAGTTCTTAATGCAGAATCCTTTGTTGCTTCTATGAAGCTTCTTCTTAATCCCAAGGCTGCAAACTTCAGAGCTGACAACGTTTATAAGAGCGGTCAGATCAAGATTCACAACGCTGAGGAATACGTAAAGCAGAACAGCTACGGTCTTTCTGAATTCGTTTCCGCTAACTACGGTGACGATGAGTATGTTCAGCCCGCAGACTTCACCAAGACTGCTGATGGCATTCTTCAGGCAAAGGGTCTTGATATCGTTATCGACCTTTACAGCGGCGGTAACTGGGGCTCCAACGGTCTTGTTGGATACTTCTCTCAGAACGTTTTCAATTCTGAGGATAACAGCGCTGAAGGCTTCGAGGTAGGCGCGTACGTTGGTCTTGTTTATCTTGCAACCGGTGAGCAGATGGGTTGGAGAAGCGTTTCCAAAAATGCTGATACCAATAGCTATGACTTCTACGACATGAATTGGAACAAAATCGAAGTTGGCCTTAACGCAGATAAGACTATGTACATCTACAACGATAAGGAAGTTGACTTCATGACTGAAATCGTTGATCCTGACGTTCTTGCTCTTATGGCAGCAGCTGACGACAACGGTTGGGTTAAGCTTACTGATGCAACCCTTCTTAACGTTCAGAACGCAATCGCTAAGCTTCAAGGTTGCAAAGATATTGCAGAATACGCATCAAAGCGGGGCGACTACGCATACGTAGAGTTCGAGGAAATGGCATTCCTTGGCAAGCAGTACGGCGAACTTGCATACGACGGCAACGTTGGTTTCTTCAAGGATGCTGACGAGAACGCAATCGTTATCGTTCTTAAGAACCCCATGGAGGATAACTTCTATCTCCGTTACGAGCTTTGCACCAGCTTCTTCCTTGTATACGCTCCTCTCTACGAGAGCCTTATCACCTATGATAACGGCGTTTACAACAACACCTACGGTACCAGCATTGATACTTACGTAGGCTTTGGTCCTTACAAGCTTACCCAGTACGTAGAGGGCGCTTCTATCGTTCTCGAGAGAAACCTTAACTGGTACGGCTACGGCGCAGACGTTTATAAGGAAGGCACATATCAGACCGACCGTGTAGTTTACACTAAGGTTACTGAGGAAGCTACCAGACTTCAGATGTTCCTTAAGGGTGAGATCGATTCCTATGGTCTTCAGCCCGAGGATATGGAAGATTATCTCGCTTCCGATTACACATACTTCAACGATACCGAGTCTACCTGGTATCTTGCAATGAACCCTGATTTCGAAACTCTTAAGAACAACCAGGCGCTTGCTACTCCCGCAACCGAGGGTAACACAGTTATCAAGACTGTTCTTTCTATTGATAAGTTCCGTCAGGCACTTTCTTACTCGCTTGACCGTTCCGAGTTCAACCTTCTCCTTTCTCCCACATCCGGTATTGCAAAGGGTCTCCTTTCTTCTATGATCGTTGCTGACCCCGAGTCCGGTCTTACCTACCGTGCAATGGATGAGGCAAAGGATGCTATCCTTGAGTTCTGGGGCCTTGCTGATCAGTGGGGCGAGGGCAAGGAGTACGCAGACCGTGATGCAGCAATCGCTTCCATCACCGGTTACGATCCCGAGGGTGCAAAGGCACTCTTCACCGAAGCTTACAACACTGCTGTTGCAGAGGGTATGATTTCTCAGGATCTCATCACCAGCGGTAAGTGGGAAGTTCAGATCGTTATCGGTAAGCCCGCAGATGCTGCTTACTACACCAACGGTTATGAGTTCCTTAAGGCTTGCTGGACTAAGGCTGTTGAGGGCACTCCTTTCGAGGGTCACCTCTCCTTCGTTCTCTCTCAGACTCTTGGCTCTACCACCTTCGGTGAATACCTCAGAACCGGTTCCGTTGATATCCTCTTCGGTGTTGGTTACGGTGGATCTATGTTCGATCCTTACTCCATGATGGATTGCTTCACCGGTAGCCTTCAGTATGACCCCTTCACCAACAAGTCCAGTGTTATGGTTAACATTGAGATTGACGGTAAGGTTCTCAATGCCAGCCTTTACGATTGGGTAAGCAAATGTCTCCAGGGCGATGAGATTACCGCAAAGGTAGTTGACGCAGAGGGCAACGTAACTGAGGAGACTGTTCAGATCTCCGCAGGTTCTTCCGATCCCGCATCCAGAAGAGTTAAGATCCTTGCAGCTTGCGAGACCAAGATCATGACTCTTAGCAACATCTTCCCCGTTCAGACTGACGCTTCTGCATCCCTCAGATGTATGAGAGTTAACTACAAGACCGAGGAATACGTTGTAGGTATGGGCCGCGGCGGCATCCAGTACTACACTTACGATATGGATGATGCTGAATTCCTTGCATACGCAGCAGCACAGGACGGCGGTATTCTTAACTACAAGTAAACCATTAAAACATTATAGCTTACACTGCCACACGGCAGTGTAAGCAAACCCATTAGTCAGCAATGCTTTAGAGGGGGCTCTCCGATAAGGCATTGCTGATTTGTGGACTTTAATCAATGCCTCGTCTCAACCGAAAAAAATAGAATATGCCTTTTTTCAGTTGAAACGAGGCACTGCTAAGGAGAAATAAATGTATATTTTTAAGTACATTCTTAAACGAATAGCACTGATGCTATTTGTATTTTTTGTCATCGTGACGATGTGCTTTGTCTTAGTAAAGCTTCTCCCCAATGTTCCCGCAGAGGCCTTTGGAAAGGACATGGAGCTTATACTCAAGCGTCGCGAGCTTTTAGGATACGACCTACCTATTCTACAGCAATACGGTAGATTTTTGAAATACGCCGTTCAGGGTAACTTCGGATACGGCGAAACCTATAAAATGGGTAGCGAGGTTTGGCAGGTATTTGTCAACCGCTTACCTTATACTATGGTGCTTAATCTCAGCACTATCGTTATTTCCATTCCCTTGGGTTTGGCGCTCGGCATTTTTGCCGCACTTAAGAAGAATAAATGGCAGGACCACCTCATCTCTACGGGTGTTATGGTCTTTGTTTCCGTGCCTTCATTTATATACGCATTCCTGGTACAGTACATTCTGTACTTCAAGCTTGGTTGGTTCGGTGCAGTAACCGACGTTTCTGCGGGTGCCTGGAGCTGGACATTCGTTCGCTCTGCAATTCCCGCAATTCTGTCGATGTCCTTCGGTACTATCGCAGGTTTTGCCCGTTATACAAGAGCCGAGCTTACCGAGGTTTTGACCAGTGACTTTATGTTGCTCGCCAGAACCAAGGGTCTTACCAAGGCACAGGCAACTGTGCGCCACGCTATGAGAAACGCGATGGTGCCTATTTTCCCAATGATACTTGGTGAGTTTATTTCAATTATGAGTGGATCACTGATCATCGAGCAGCTGTTTACAATTCCCGGTGTTGGAGAGCTTTATATCGGCGCTATTCAGGCGCAGCCCGCTCCCGACTATAATTTCTTTATGCTCTTGACCGTATTCTATACCTTCATCGGTCTTGCTGCAGGAATCGTTATTGACATCAGCTACGGTATTATTGACTCGAGAATAAGAATGGGGGCGAGATAATATGCAGGAAAAGAAGATATTAGATATGAACAACATCCCCCAGGAAAAGTTCGAGTTTACTAACAGAGACGAGAAGCTTCACGATAAAAAGCTTGAAACCAAGCAGATGAGCTATTTTGAGGACGTTCTTAAGCGCTTCGCAAAAAATAAGTCATCGGTTGTGGCAGCGATTATCATCGCACTGCTCGTGCTTTTCGCAATCATCGGACCCTTTACCGTAAATCAGGAATACGTTGATTCCTTCTCTACTCAAACTATTCTCGGCAGATACAAGTATTTGACACCTAAGCTTGATATTTTTGAGGGGACAGGCTTCTGGGACGGAACTAATGTTGTGGAGGACGTCACTGAGGTTCAGTACCTGACGTATCGTGCTATGGAGCAGGAGCTCGGTCGTCCGATTATTCATAAGATAATCGATACAAAAACCATTACCGATCCCTTCGGCACAACTAAAACAACCTACACGCTTCGTATTGATACCTATACAAGCATCGACTGCTTTGTAAAGACGCTTACTACTAAAGAGTATCAGGAAATTCAGGCTTGGCAGGACCAGACCGGTATCCAGGTTCTTCTTCCCATAGTTGATCCCAGCAAAAGTGGTAACGAGCTTAACAAGAACGTTTGGTTCGTAAGTGACAAGAAGGGTAAGCCGAAGCTTGACAGTGAGGGTAACTTCCAGTACGCTTACCTTAAAACCGACGGCAGAGACGACTATACCAGTACTGTTCGTTTGCCCGACGACCCCTATACCGAGGAGAATCCCTCTGCGGGCTGGCGTTATGCAAACCGCGGTGGCTCCGCAGACCTTGGCTATAACTACACCGTGCGTATCAACGCATATAACTACTTTATCTTTATGTACGATTTCGAGCCCAGCTTTGTGTTTGGAACAAACGTGCGTGGATTTGACATCTTCTCTCGTTTGGCATCGGGCGCTCGATTCAGCTTTATACTCGCTATCGTTGTTTCTGTCATTAACCTTTTGATAGGCGCAATTTACGGTGCTATTGAGGGCTACTATGGCGGTGTTGTTGATATGTGTATGGAGCGTATTTCGGATATTATCAGCGGTGTGCCGTTTACGGTCGTCACGGTACTGTTTAATCTACACTTGGCTAGTAAGATCGGTATTGTACCGTCCTTGCTGTTCGCCTTTGTATTCACAGGATGGATAGGTATGGCGAGCCGAGTTCGTATGCAGTTCTACAGATTTAAGAATCAGGAATACGTTCTGGCAGCGCGTACCCTTGGCGCCGGCGACTTCCGTATTATGTTCAAGCACATCTTCCCCAACAGTATGGGTACTATCATCACAGGCTCTATTCTGGTAATCCCCAGCGTTATCTTCAGCGAGACATCGCTTAGCTACCTGGGTATTATTAACCTTAACAGCACACAGATGACCTCTATCGGTGCTATGCTGTCTGAGGGTCAGAACTGTATGACCACCGCACCCCATGTTGTTTTATTCCCCGCACTCTTCATCGCCTTGCTGATGATAAGCTTCAACCTGTTTGGTAACGGCTTAAGAGATGCCTTTAACCCATCAACGAGAGGAGTAGATTGATATGAATACAAAGCTTTATGTAAGAAATTTAACAATCTCCTTCCGCACCAATGAGGGAAAGGTACAGGCTGTTCGCGGTATCAACTTTGAGTTAAACGAAGGCGAAACGCTGGCAATAGTTGGTGAATCCGGCTCTGGTAAGTCTGTTACCTCGAAGGCTATTCTCGGAATTCTCTCGGGCAACTCTATTATCGAGGGCGGAGAGATCATCTACGACGGCAAGGACCTGCTTAAGATTCCTGAGGAAGAATTCCACAAGATTCGCGGCGATAAAATCGCTATGATCTTCCAGGATCCTATGTCCAGCCTTAACCCCATCGCAAGAATCGGTAAGCAGCTCACAGAGGCTATGATTCTGAAGGGCAAGGCACGTCAGAAGGAAAGCAGACTTTCCTTTAATGCTTATCTGAAAAACCTCAGCGCAGAGCTTAACGTTGTTTTGCCTGATGTAGATACAGATACGAAATGCAAGAACTTCGACAAATTCGAGTATAAGCACCTCGATTTAGAATCTGCATACAATAATGCTCACGATGCAGCAGTGGAGGCGGTTGAGGAGATCGGTGCGCTTGTATTTGAGCTTGAGAAGAAGGCAGCAACCGACGTTAATTACCGACTTAAGCGCATTCGCTCACTTGCGAAGGACAGTGTTCAGACCTATGTGGTTGATAAAAATTCCGCTGAGCTGCTTGCATTGTGCGAGAAGATCCTTCCTGCTTATAAGAGCAAG
This sequence comes from Clostridia bacterium, assembly GCA_017522795.1. Taxonomy (GTDB): domain Bacteria; phylum Bacillota; class Clostridia; order Oscillospirales; family CAG-272; genus UBA1740. The sequence goes on from JAFWXZ010000069.1 coordinate 12,822, forward strand.
AATGAACAGGAACTTATTAACGTTCTATCTTCTATCAAGAAAATTCTTGCGGAGGCAATCGACTTTGTAGCACCAAACTTCTTTGCTCTCGGATATTACTGTACCTTCAGTAACGAGCCCATTCCTGAGCTTGATATTCCCGAGCTTAACAAATATTTGAGAAAATATTTGGATGAGCACTTCATGCTTGATTTCATTGAAAACGTGCAGAATGCAGTTAAATCCTCTGCGCAGCGTTCGGTGGATAATATGGCGATCGCTATTCAGCAGCTTAAGGAGAAGAGAGAGTGCTTCGCGCAGAGCGAACTTAAGAAGAAGGAAATATTTGACACCTTTGCTAATCTCAACGCTTGTGTGAAGGCAACTATCGATCCTCTCGCTATCTCAAAGGATAGCTTGACCTATACCTTTGGTACAGGTGTTCGTTCCGAGCTTGAGAGCTACTTCTACGGAAAGAAAAATAACAAGAGAGAAGAGGCAAAGTACGAAAAGCAGCTTGCCAAGCATAATGCCATCAAGGCTAAGGGCAAGACTCCTAACTGGACGGTTGCCGCTCCCTCACTTGTTAACTTCGAGTTGGTTCAGAGCAACATTCTGAACCAGATCGACCGTCTGATTCGTCATTATGAAGAAATTATTGCTAATCAGGCAGACCGTAACTATCATGAAGAGGCTATTGCCGTAATTGATTATTTGAAGGCGTGTGCATCCGGCGTTGTTCAGAAGGTCACCTATAATAAGGCAAAGAACAAGGCGCTTAAGCTTCTTGAGGAGGTTGGTATTTCCGAGCCTCGTAAGAGATTCAAGCAGTATCCCTTCGAGTTCTCTGGCGGTATGCGTCAGCGTATTGTTATTGCAATTGCGCTTGCTGCAAACCCCGATATTCTGATTTGTGACGAGCCTACTACGGCACTTGACGTAACTATTCAGTCGCAGATCTTGGAGCTTATCAATAAGCTTAAGAAGGAAAGAAACCTTACCGTTATATTCATCACTCACGACCTTGGCGTCGTTGCTAATATGGCAGACAGAATTGCAGTTATGTATGCGGGTAAGATCGTTGAGTACGGAACATCTGAGGATGTATTCTATCACTCCGCGCATCCTTACACCTGGGCTCTGCTGTCCTCTATGCCCGACCTGGATACCAATGAAAAGCTTGATGCTATTCCCGGTACACCTCCGAATATGATTTATCCCCCCGTGGGTGATGCATTTGCAGAGCGTAATAAGTATGCTATGAAGATAGACTTTGAGCGTCAGCCTCCTATGTTCAAGATTAGCGATACTCACTACGCGGCAACATGGCTTCTTCATCCCAATGCACCTAAAATTGATACACCCAAAATAATTACCGACAGAATTGCCAGAATGAAAAAAATGAAGGAGGCACAGGAAAATGGAAAACAATAACTCCGAAGTTTTGCTTCAAATAGAAGATCTGTGCCAGTATTTCGGCAGTACCAAGGCAGTAAATCACGTTAGCTTTGATGTAAAGAAGGGTGAGGTTTTCGGTCTTGTTGGCGAGTCTGGATGTGGAAAAACCACTACCGGTCGTTCAATCATAAAGCTATACAACATTACTTCCGGAAATATCTACTTTAAGGGTATCAGAATAGGCGCAGGCTTAATGTCCTATCGTCTCGCGATCAAAAAGGCGAGAGAAGAGTACAAAGAAAAAATGGCGGCTCCCGGCGCGGATAAGGCCGTTCTGAAAAAAGAACTTAATGCTATACTCGCAGAGCAAAGAAAGCAGATAAAGCTTGCAAAGTTTGACCAAAAGCACTGTGACCATGCATATCAGGAACGCCAGATGGCAGCCGTTCGCGAAAAGTACGAAAAGCTTCTGGCGGAGGCTAATGAGAGCGAAAAGGTTGATCTTAAAAAGAAATTTAAGAACGAGCTTCGTATTGCAAGAAAAACTCGCCTTGTAACCAAGATTCAGATGATCTTCCAGGATCCCTCTGCATCTCTTGACCCCAGACTTACGGTTCGTGAGATTATCTCCGAAGGTTTGATTATCCAGGGAGAAAAGGATAAGGAGGCTATCAACAAGAAGGTAGATGAAATGCTTGAGCTTGTTGGACTTGTTCGCGAGCACGCAGGACGTTATCAGCACGAATTCTCTGGAGGTCAGCGCCAGCGTATCGGTATTGCCCGTGCTGTTATTATGCAGCCTGAGGTTATTATTGCCGACGAGCCCGTTTCCGCTCTGGACGTGTCGATTCAGGCGCAGGTTATTAACCTTCTGAATGATCTTCGCCACGAGCTTGGCTTGACTATTCTTTTCATTGCCCACGACCTTTCGGTTGTTAAATATTTCTCCGACCGTATTGGAGTTATGTACTTTGGTGAGATGGTTGAGCTTGCAACATCCGAGGAGCTTTTCCTCAATCCGCTTCATCCATATACACGCTCATTGCTGTCGGCAATTCCGTTGCCCGACCCTGAGTATGAAAAGACTCGTCAGAGAATTATTTACAATCCTCTTGCAGAGCACGATTACAGCGTGGATAAGCCGATTATGCGTGAAATCAAGCCTGGACACTTTGTTAAGTGCAACGAGGCAGAGTATCAGAAGTATTTGGAAATTCTCAAATAAACCAATATACGAGGTTATGAATGGAAGACAATAGGTTTATCAAATGGCTAAAGCCCATAATAGCTGCTGTTGTAGTACTTGTTCTTTATGCTCTGTCGTTTGAGCTTTTTAGCGCAGAAAATATGGAAGAGCTGTTTAAAGACCTGTCGGATTGCTTTGTCGTCACCGGCATTCTTTTGTCGGGTGTGGGAGCTATTAGCTGGGCAGGTACTGAGGGAGCCTTCGATATGCTTGCATATGGATGCAAGACCTTCCTTGGACTGTTTTCGACGTCTTATTCAAAAAAACTGCCTAAGTCATTTTATGACTATAAGCAGGAACGAATGGAAAAAAACAGACCGTGGCTAAAGCAAACGCTTGTTGTTGGGTTGATTGTTTTGGCAGTGGGACTTATGCTCTTGATTCCTTATAGTGTGGTAAAAGCATAATCAAAAACGTATATTCCAAATAAAAAGAACTCAAAAGGATAAAATATAGCATTATATTACTGGTGAATGAGCCCGATATTGTATCGGGCTCATTTTTTAAAAAACCATGGATAACCGCTCAGCTTGGTGTAAAAAAGCTCTATGAAAAGGCAACTTATTTATGGGCATTGATAATAAAAATACGTTTGTCATCCTAATTTATAATCCGCACACAGCTTGCGAACGGTCGCTAATTATATACACAAATATGAAATATAAAGCAGAGCAACAAGGGATCTTTTTACCGAAGAAGTGGTAAAAATGACAATAAATGTTGTCATATTTGCGAAAAAATACCGTTTTTTAAGGATTTTTTTGGTGCTCAATCACAAAGAAAAATGAAACAAAAAGCAACCGTTTATTCTTTTTGCGGTGTCACACATTTGACACTAATGTGACATGGGAATTACAAAAAACAAAATCACCTCTTGTATATTTATCACAAAAATATTTTACCATAGTTTATTTGATTGATGTATTATTGACAATAAATATTTTATATGTTATAATTTTTATGATGGATAGCCATGTAAGCAGGGTTTTTCATCGAATATTATTAATAACAGGCTAAGCCTGATAAAAAAGGAGAAAAAATCATGAGAAGATTTTTCAAAGCTATCTCGGTAATCCTGGTTGTTTTGTTCGTGATCATGATCCCCGTGAATGTTGTTGTCAGAATGTTCGATAACACCATTTCACTTATGATCGCAGGAAACAGCTTCTGGGAGCTCGAGAACAAGGACCCCAATGCGGTTTACTTCAAGGGCGATTATGCGTCCCAGGAGGAAAGACTCGAGGCGGGCCTTGATCTTTGCTACAGAGTTGAGGCAGAGGGTGCGGCCCTCCTGCTTAACAACGGTGCTCTTCCTCTTAAGAGCCAGGCAAAGGTTTCCACTCTTTCGGTTAACTCGGTAGACCTCACCTACGGTGGTACAGGCTCGGGTAACGTTGACGCTTCTAAGGCAGACAATCTTAAGGCTGCTCTTGAAAAGTCCGGTCTTGTTGTTAACCCCACTCTTTGGGACTGGTACACCAGTGATGCTGCTGAAGAGCTTAAGGCTGCTAATTCTGAGGGCGGCGGCGGCGGAGAAAACGACCTTCTCGGCGGTCAGGCTCCTATTGTAGAAATTGATCCTAAGAACTATCCCGATGATGTAAAGAACTCTATCGCTTCCTACGGTGATGCAGTTATCATTACCTTCTCCCGTGTTGGCGGTGAGGGCTATGACTGCTCCTTCCCCGGATACGAGGGCGTAGCAGATGCTCCCAACTACCTCGCTCTTAACGATAACGAAAGAGCTCTTATGGCTTATGCAAATCAGCTTAAAGCTGAGGGTAAGATCGGTAGCATCATCGTTCTTATCAACACCTCTAACGCGCTTCAGGTTGACTTCCTTAACGACTACGACGTAGACGCACTCCTCTGGGTAGGCGGTCTCGGTATCGCAGGTACTAACGCAGTTACCGACATCCTCGCAGGTAAGGTTAAGCCCTCCGGCGGTCTTGTTGATACCTACTGCTATGACAACCTTTCCTCTCCCGCAATGCAGAACTACATCGCTCAGACCTACGGCAACTTCAACGGCCAGGTTCCCGATGCAGCAAGCACATACATGGTATACCAGGAGGGTATCTACGTAGGCTACAAGTACTACGAGACCAGATACTTCGACGCAGTTATGGGCAATGGTAATACTGCGGGCTACGCTCAGGAGTATGGCAAGGAGGTTGCATTCCCCTTCGGCTACGGTCTCTCCTACACCACCTTCCAGTACAGCGATATGCAGGTTGAGAGAGTTGCTAACGAGGGCGAAGAGGCTTACTACAACGTAACCCTTAACGTTACCAACACAGGTGCTGTCGCAGGTAAGGAGATCGTTCAGGTTTACCTTTCCTCTCCCTACACCGAATATGACAAGGAGAACGGTATAGAGAAGGCAGCTGTTCAGCTTATCGGCTTCGGCAAGACCCCAGAGCTTGCTCCCGGCGCAACCGAGAAGCTCACCATTAAGGTTGACGAGCGCGATATGGCTGCTTACGACGCAAACAAGGCAAAGACCTATATCCTTGACGCAGGTACATATTACCTCACCGCTGCATCCGATTCTCACGCAGCAACCAACAATATTCTTGCAGCACACGGCAAGACCACCGCTGACGGTATGGACGAAAACGGCGATGCTTCTCTCGTTTATAACTGGGATATGGAATTCGATGATGAAACCTACGCTGTATCTCTTAACGGCACCAAGATCGAGAACCAGCTCGATCACGCAGATCCTAACAAGTACTTCGGCGAGGACACCGTTACCTTCCTTTCCAGAAGCGACTGGGCAGGCACATGGCCTACCGAGGCTGTTAAGCTTGACATCATCGATAAGATGATCGACGAGCTTGCAATCGAGCGTTGGGCAGTAGACGGTGACAGCTACACCGTTCCCGAGGAGTGGAAGAATATGCCTGTTCTTGATGCAAAGAACGGTCTTACCCTCTACGATATGTTCAACGAGGACAGAGATAACGACGGCATCAAGGCTAACAAGGACTATGACGATCCCGCTTGGGCAGAGCTTTTTAAGAATCTCACTATGGAAGAGCTCATCTCCGTTGGTGACTGCTTCCACTGGAGACATCCCATCGTATCCGTAAATGCTCCCGGCTCCCGTGATGAGAACGGTCCTCAGGGCCTTACCGTATCGCTCTTCGGCGGCGGTCTCGTTACTATCGACGGCAAGTCTGCAGAGGCTACTGCATTCACCTCCGAGGACGTTATGGCTGCAACCTTCAACCTTGCACTTATGGAAGAGATCGGTACCATGATCGCAAATGACTGCCTTGACGCAAGCGTTTCTTGCCTCTACGGTCCCGGCGCTAACACTCACCGTACTCCCTACGGCGGACGTAACTTCGAGTACTACTCTGAGGACGGCTTCCTTGCAGGCGAGATGGCATACACCGAGGTTAAGGCTCTTCTCGACCACGGCGTTGACGTAGTTCTCAAGCACTTCGCTCTTAACGACACCGAGCAGGACAGACTTGGTCAAGCTGCATGGCTCACCGAGCAGACCGCACGTGAGATCTACCTCAAGGCATTCCAGAAGGCACTTGAGGAGAACGGCGGTCGCGGCGGTATCATGACCGCTTACACCCGTTGGGGTACTCAGTGGTCCGGATACAACCAGAAGCTTATGACAGGTATCCTTCGCGGCGAGTGGGGCAACAAGTCCATGCACATCACCGACAACATCATCACCGATTACTGTGATGCTTCTGCTGCTATCGTAGCAGGCGGTGTTACCTGCTTCGACGCTATGATGTCCTCAGCACTTGACGACCTCAAGGCAACCGTTGACACCGACACTCCCGATCCCGTTGTTGTTAATGCACTTGTTGAGGCTATGCACCATAACCTCTACACCATCATCAACTCCGCGGCTATGAACGGCGTTGGTCCTGACACCGTTGTTAAGGCTATCACTCCCAATATCGTTAACCTCGTGCTTTACATTACTATTGCACTCGGCGTTATCGGCATTGGCGGTTGCATCATCTTCCGCAAGAGACACTGATTTAATTGATTAAAAGCGCCCCTCGGAGCGAAAGCTTCGGGGGGAAGAGCATTACCCCCTTTAATTTCCCCGTCTTGCACGGCGGGGCGGGGAAATTCATTTTTTATAGGAGATTGCTATGAGAAAAGAGCAACTTTTAAACAAAGATTGGCTGTTCCGTTATCACGACGGTACAGAATCAAACGTGGACATTCCCCACACTTGGAACAATATTGACGGACAGGACGGCGGTGACGATTATTACCGCGGCACCTGCACCTATGAGAAAACCTTTGCTGCGCCCGAATTCACCGAGGAGCAGCGCGTTTATATTGAATTTAACGGTGTTAACGCATCGGCAAGAGTAGTGCTGAACGGCAAGGAGATCATTACCCACGACGGCGGCTACTCCACCTTCCGCGCCGATATTACCGAGCGCATTAAAAAGACGAACCACCTTATAGTTGAGGTTGACAACTCGGTAAACGACAGAGTTTATCCTCAAAAGGCGGATTTTACGTTTTACGGAGGTATTTACCGTGACGTAAAGCTTTTAGTTGTAAATAAATATCACTTTGATTTAGATTATTACGGCGGTAAGGGTCTTGCCGTTTGCCCTGAGGTCGCAGGCGAGGATGCTGCGATATGGGTAAGAACCTGGCATAACGCTGATGACGGCCGTGTAAATATAACTCTTCGCGATGCTGACGGAAATATCGTTGGCAGCGGCGACGACAATGACGAAACCATAGTAATAGATAAGGTGCATCTCTGGCACGGTATTGAGGATCCCTACCTCTATACCTGCGAGGCGGTGCTTCACGTTGGTGGCAAGGCTGTGGATAAGGTTTCCTGCCAGTTTGGCTGCCGCTCCTTCCGTATTGATTCGGACAAGGGCTTCTTCCTTAACGGAAAGTCCTATCCCCTGCGCGGCGTTTGTCGCCACCAGGACTGGAAGGGTATCGGAAACGCTATTACCAAGGAGCATCACGATACCGATATGGCTATGATCCGTGAGATCGGCGCCAATACCATTCGTCTTGCTCACTACCAGCACGATCAGTACTTCTACGACCTCTGCGACAAGTACGGTATGGTTGTATGGGCGGAGATCCCTTATATCTCCGAGCATATGCCGAACGGCAGAGAGAATACCGTAAGTCAAATGAAGGAGCTGCTTGTTCAGTGCTACAATCACCCCTCTATTTGCGTGTGGGGCATATCCAACGAGATCACTATATCCACTAAAAATCACTCGGATATGATGGATAACCATAAGGTGCTGAACGACCTTATTCACGAGTGGGATCCCAGCCGTCCCACCACCCTTGCGTGCTATGCTATGTGCGCGCCCTTTGACCGCGTGGGACATATCTCCGACGTGGTAAGCTGGAACCTCTATCTCGGTTGGTATACTCCCTTTATGTGGCTTAACAACGTGTGGGTAGATTACTTCCACCATCGTTATCCCAACCGCTGCCTCGGCTATTCTGAGTATGGATGCGAGTGTATGCCTAACCTCCATTCCTCTCATCCCAGACGAGGAGATCAGACAGAGGAGTATCAGTGTAAGTATAATGAATTTATGCTGAAGTTCTTTGCTAAGCGTCCCTTTATGTGGGCGACTCACCTGTGGAATATGTTTGACTTTGCCGCTGACGCGAGAAATCAGGGCGGCGAGCCCGGTATGAACCACAAGGGACTTGTCACTTTTGACAGACAGATAAAGAAGGACAGCTTCTATCTCTACAAGGCTTGGTGGTCGAAGGAGCCCTTCGTTCATATCTGCGGCAGACGCTACGTTGACCGCGCGGAGAAGAAGACTACCGTGAAGATCTACTCCAACTGTCCCGAGGTCACCCTCTACGCCAACGGCGAGAAGGTAGGAACTCAGCAAGGAGATAACCACGTATTTACCTTCCGCATTCCCCTGAAGGGCAAGGTTAAGCTTACCGCCGTATACGGCAAGCACCGCGACGAGATCAAGATTCGCTACGTTGAGAAGCCCAACGCGCTCTACAAGCTGAGTAAAAAAATAGCGGGTGGAGGAAACTGGACATAATTTCCTTCTTTCTCAAACTTTGTTTATTTTTAATTATATTTTAAGTTTGAGTATTACCTTTAAAATGCTTTCTACTTGAAAGGAGTTCAGAAAATGGACGAAAACAACGGCGTCAACCGCGCCAAATTCTATCAGCTCGCTCTGTTCCCTATGAACAACGGCGCGACAAACGTCTACTTTGTTCTTATATTAAGCTACATAGCTACCTTTGGTAATAAGGTGCTCGGTATTGCAATGGTATTTGCGTCATTCATGGTCACCGGTATGCGTGTCTTTGACGCCATTACCGACCCGATTATCGGTGCAATAATGGACAAGACCGACGGTAAATTCGGTAAATTCCGTCCCTTTATGGTCATCGGTAATGCAATTATGGCAATATCGGTAATCGCCCTTTATATACTTACTCCCCTTGTGCCCTCTTCCATGATGTGGTTGAGATACGTGCTGTTCATTCTTTTGTACGCAGTGTGGGTTATCGGATATACCTTCCAGACATCGGTTACGAGAAGCGCTCAGCCTGTTCTTACCAACGATCCAAAGCAGCGCCCGCTGTTTACCATATTCAACACCATCGCTTCACTCGTTGGTATGGGTGCTATGCAGTTCGTAGGTCCTATCGTTGCGGGCAACGGAATTGCGGGTGACTATAACCGCACCTGGTTTGCTATCATGACTCCTATAGGAGTTGTTATTTCTGTAATTCTTACCGTGCTTGCTATTATCGGTATTTGGGAGAAGGATCAGACCAAGTATTTCGGTATAGGAGGAAAGCAGGAGCAACTTAAGATTAGAGAGTATGTAGACATTGTTAAGAACAACAAGCCTCTTCAGCGACTTATGGTTGCGGGCGGTGGATGCAAGCTTGCGCTTTCTATCGCTACCAACGTGACTGTTCTTTGTATGCTTTACGGCTGTATGACACAGTTCGGTACTCATGTTGAAATGCTTCCCAGCGCAGCAGATCCGAGTGTTCTTGTAGAGACCGTAGTATCGGATAACAACTATGATAATCTTTATCTCATAATGATGGTTCTCGGTTACGTTTTTTCTGCCCCCTTCTTCCTTCTGACTGTAAGAACCTCTCAGAAACACGGACAGAAGAAGTCCCTTATGACCTACGTTGCGGTTGCTTTTGCTTGCTATATTGGCGTTCTTGCTATGCTTCTGCTCTGGAAATTCGGAGATCCCGCTTGGAATCTTTCTATTTTTGAGGGTGCTCTGTTCGGACCCGATTTCAAGATCACAATTAATCTTTATACTATTCTGTTCATTATCTTCTTCGGTATTGGCTATGGCGCGTATTATTCGACGGCAGATATGCCAATTCCTATGGTTGCCGATTGCGCTGACTATGAGACATATCGCTCGGGTAAGTTCATTCCCGGCATTATGGGCACTCTCTTCAGCCTTGTTGACAAGCTCGTTTCCTCTCTTTCAGCAACCGTTGTTTCAATTGCCCTTCTGTTCATCGGCGTTGAGGATCTTCCCACTAAGGCAACTCCTTACGTTGAGGGTATGAATTGGGTTGTAATTGCTTTGTTCTGTATCGTTCCTATGGTTGCTTGGGCGCTTACTCTCTTCTCTATGAAGGGATATTCGCTTGACGGCAAGCGCATCAAGGTTATCCAGGCGGTAAACGCGGCGAGAAAGCAGGCGGTTGCCGAGGGAATGTCTATGGATGAGGCTATGTCCACCATCACCGATGAGACGGTTTGCCCCGAGCTTGTAGGTGAGAAATAAACCACTTTTGACCAATTATTTTTTAGGAAAAAACTATGAAATTTGATTACTTAGTAGTCGGTGCGGGACTTTTTGGCGCAGTCTTTGCTGAGAGAGCGAAGGCGGCGGGCAAATCGGTGCTCGTTATCGACAAGCGCGACCACGTCGGCGGTAATATTTATACCGAGTCGGTCGAGGGCATAAACGTGCATAAGTACGGCGCCCATATTTTCCACACCAATAATAAGGAGGTATGGCAGTATATAACCCGCTTTGCCGAGTTCAACCGCTATACCAACTCCCCCGTGGCAAACTACCACGGAGAGCTTTACTCCTTGCCCTTCAATATGTATACATTTAATAAAATGTGGGGTGTTGTCACACCCGACGAGGCAAGGGATAAGATTGCTGAGCAGCGCGCTGCCGCAGGCATCACAGAGCCGAAAAATCTTGAGGAACAGGCTATATCTCTCGTTGGAACTGACATCTACGAGCGACTTGTAAAGGGCTATACCGAGAAGCAGTGGGGACGTCCCTGCACGGCGCTTCCGTCCTTTATAATCCGTCGTCTGCCCGTCAGATTTACCTTTGACAACAACTACTTTAACGCTCTCTATCAGGGTATTCCCATCGGCGGCTACACCGCTATGGTGGAGAGAATGCTTGAGGGTATTGAGGTAAGACTTGGCGTTGATTATCTTGAAAACCGCGCTGAGCTTGACGCTCTCGCAGACAAGGTGGTCTACACAGGCCCTATCGACAGCTATTTTGGCTATTGCTACGGCTATCTCGGTTACAGAAGCGTAAGGTTTGAGACCGAGCTTCTCGACACCGACAACTATCAGGGCAACGCGGTTATCAATTACACCGACCGCGAGACACCCTACACACGTATTATTGAGCATAAGCATTTTGAGTTCGGCAGCCAGCCAAAGACTGTGATTTCCAAGGAATACAGCCAGGAGTGGCAGCCGGGCATCGAGCCCTACTATCCCATCAACGATGAGGAGAACGGCGCGCTGTATGCTAAGTATAAAGAGCTTGCCGATAAGGAAAATAAAACCATCTTCGGCGGCAGACTTGCCCAGTACCGTTATTACGATATGGACGCGGTTATTGCTTCCGCACTTGAGGAAGCGGAAAGGGAGCTTGCATAATGAAACTTTTAACTGTTACCGTACCCTGCTACAATTCGGCAGAGTATATGGAAAAATGTGTTGACAGCCTGCTTGTAGGCGGAGAGAGAGTCGAGGTCATTATTATTGACGACGGCTCTAAGGACCGTACTGGCGAGATTGCCGACGCCTACGCTGAAAAATATCCCTCGATCGTCAGGGTTATACATCAAGAGAACGGCGGTCACGGCGAGGGTATAAACCAGGGCATTATCCACGCAACAGGTAAATACTTTAAGGTCGTAGATAGCGACGACGTTATGAGCGCGGATTTTCCCGCCTTTCTTGACAAGCTCGAGGAGTGCGATAGAAACGGCGGCATCGACCTTGCCGTCACAAACTATTATTACGTTCACACTGACGGAGTTGGCGACAGATCTATCAGCTATAAGAGCGTTCTGCCCGCGGGCAGGATCTTCGGCTGGGAGGATACGAAGCGCTTTGCTATGCATCAGATGCTTACCATTCACTCCTGCACCTTCCGCACCGAGATAATGCGTATGGCGAGCGAGCCTCTGCCAAAGCACGTGTTCTACGAGGACAATCTTATGGTTTGCAGAACTCTGCCTCACGTGGAGAGAATGTACTACTTTGACGCCGACCTTTATCGCTACTGGATTGGCAGACCCGATCAGTCGGTGCAGGCAAAGACTATGATGAAGCGTTATACCCACCACCTGCTTGTTGTGGAGAAGTGCTTCTCATCCTTCCATTTTGATGATATAAAGCAGCCGAAGCTGAAGACCTATCTCAAGCACGAGATATTTATGCTTTCGGGTATAGCTATCCTTTATACCAGAATGAATAAGACTCCCGAGGTCGATGCAGATCTTCGCGAGATGTGGAAGAAGTGCTTTGCTCACGACGAGAAATGGGGCAAGCATTTCCGCTACCGGACTCCTCTTACCTTTGTTTGCTTCCCGGGTAAGCTGGGCCAGCACATTTGCTCACTGGTTAACTGGCTTGCAAACCACGTGGTAAAGTTTAATTAAATAAAAAAATCCCGAGATTAGAGCATACTGGTTTTGGGATTTTTTAAAAACATTTACTGTAACCTTTTCATAATATTCGTGTCTTATATAATATAAGGAGGAATTTGTATGAAAAAATGTTTATCACTTTTAATATGTATCGTTCTTCTTTTATGCCTTACGGGCTGTACTCCTGGTGAGCCGATCATTATGCTTGAATATAAGGGCACGCCACTTACAAGCCTTTCTTATAAGTCTGTGGATTATATGGGCGGATTTTCTACCACCACCCTGATTGATTTTGAAAAAAATACCGTTACCGTCACAAAGTATAATCCGTATGCTGCCGAGCAGGGCAAGGAGGAGTACACTACAGACTATACCTGCGATTTTACCGATGAGGCAGAGATGGTATTTATCAACAAGGTATATTCCTTCGGACTTTTCAGCATATTGCCAAGATACGAAAATAATCATGTAGATGACGGCGGCGGTTGGGATCTCGTTATTGAATACGAAAACGGCCAGCAAAAGCGCTCTTCGGGCAGCAACGCGGCGCCCGGTATCATTTTTTCTGCCTGTGCCATCCCCTTCTATCGCCTTACCGGCATTGATGTGCTGGGCAGAGTGCCCACCGAATACAAATATCCACCCAATCTATCATACGCACTGCATTACGAATGCGACAACTATGATTACAGCGCATTTATTCACAGCGAGAGGGCGAATTATCGGTGGAACGACCATACGGTAAGCGGCATAAATATCTACGATATGACTATGCGTTCTATCCGGGAGATGTACGAAAACCCGCTTATCAGAGGCTTGGATTATAGCCTTGTAATTTATACTTCAAATTATAAAACGAGCGAATACGATAAATTCAAGAGCATAGAGATAAGGTCATATAACATTGATCCTGAGCTTACCGATGAAAAGCTTGTTTACTCATCCGACTGGTTCGATCGGGAGGAGATATTCCTGGAGCTTGACAGGATATATCTCGTTACTATGGAATTCTACAACGGCGATTTTGTCGAGTATACGTTTAACACCGTATCATCCGATCAGAAGATACTATACGGCTTTTACTCCTACTCCATAACCGACATAGGTCTTTTGCAGGTCGATATATACGATGACGGCAGCTTTACGCTCGATGAACAAATATATTATGACCGTGATACCGGAAAATATCCATATCCCAATCCGGAGTCCCTTAACGGAAGCTGGGACTTCGAGACTATAGACGGCGCTGAGTATCTTGTTCTTACCGCTGATGGAGGTGACAGGCTAGTGTTTGAATATAGTATAAGAAATCTTGTTTTAAATACAGAAAAAACTACCCTGGATCTGAAAAAATATCATCTGGACGAGGTTATCGAGGATAACCGAACCGTTGTATTAAAATTCATTCGTTATAAGGAAAAAAGATTAATATGATTTTTGACCACATTACAAGACTCCTTGACTACGGAGTAAGAAAGAATATTATCACGCTGGAGGACACGCTTTTCGTCAGAAACAGGCTGCTTGATGCGCTCTGCCTTTCCGATTGGCAGGACTCTGGCGCGGACGCAGAGGGAATGACTATCGACGAGATCCTCGCGCCTATAATCGACTATGCCATAGAGCAGGGAATTATAGCCGATACGCAGAACTCCCGTGATCTGTTTGACACGCGTATTATGGGACTTCTTATGCCTATGCCCCGCGAGGTTATAGCAAAATTTGAGGAGAGATACGAGCTTTCCCCTGAGGATGCGACGGACTGGTACTATATGTTCAGCCGTGATATAAATTACGTCAGGGCGGGCAGAATCGCCAAGGATCTTAAGTGGACTCATGACAGCGAGTACGGCAGGCTTGACATCAGCATAAACCGCTCAAAGCCCGAGAAGGATCCCCGTGATATCGCCGCGGCGAGAAATGCGACTGCATCAAGCTATCCGAAGTGCCAGCTCTGTATAGAGAATACAGGCTTTGCAGGTCATCAGACACACCCCGCAAGGCAGAATCTTGTACATATTCCCATCACCGTAGGTGGCAAGCGCTGGTCGCTTCAGTACTCACCTTACGGTTACTACAACGAGCATTGCATTGCCTTGAATAACGAGCATATTCCTATGAAAATAGACGCCGCGGTGTTCGGCAAGCTCTTTGATATTATCGAGTACCTGCCCCACTATTTTATTGGCTCAAATGCCGATCTGCCAATCGTAGGAGGCTCGATTTTAAGCCACGAGCATTTCCAGGGCGGCAGATACACCTTTGCTATGGAAAGAGCGCCTGTGGAGGAAAAATTCGCTATCAAGGGCTATCCTACCGTGGAGGCTGGCATTGTAAAATGGCCTATGTCGGTTATCAGGCTTGAATCCGAGGACAAGAGTGCTCTTGCCGAGTGCTGTAATAAGGTTCTCACCGCCTGGCGCGGCTACACTGACGAGGGCGCGTACATCTTTGCCGAGACCGACGGCACACCACATAACACTATCACTCCTATCGCGAGAAAGAATGGCGACAGATACGTCTGCGATCTCGTTCTCCGCAACAATATCACCACACCCGACCGTCCTATCGGTCTTTACCATCCCGCCCCCGAGCTTCATCATATAAAGAAGGAGAATATCGGTCTTATCGAGGTTATGGGACTTGCTATCCTGCCCGCAAGACTTGCTGAGGAGATAACTCTCCTTGAGGGTGCGCTCCTTTCTGGCGCAGATCTTCGCGCAGATGCAAGGCTTGCGGCCCACGCAGACTGGGCAGAGCAGCTTCTTGCATGTCACCCCGAGCTTTCGCCCGACAACGCTCTTGATATTATCAAGGACGAGATCGGCAAGGTCTTCGTAAAGGTGCTTCTTGACGCAGGAGTATTCAAGAGAACCCCCGAGGGCAAAGCTGCATTTATGCGATTTGTCTCCTCGATTTCTGACTAAAATGTAAGTTTAAGTTAGCATATATGCATAAAAACAGGCGCAAGAGCTGCTTCTTGCGCCTGTTTTGTTTACTTTTAGTTTTTAGTAAATGTTATCGTGGCTATGCTGCCATCAATCGATTCAACGGTAAAGCTGTAGACAAGCTTGTTGCCAATGTCGTCGGTGACTATGGGCAGGCTGTCGCCCTCTACGTAGGTGAAGTTGCCCTCTGCAGATTTCACGAATTCAATAAGGTTGTCTTCGGTGCCGTACTCGTCGGAGGAATCGGTGTTGTTGTTATACACGTCGTAGTAGATCTCGCCCTCGTACACCTCGAGGTAAAGGGTGGAGTTGACGTGGTAAACGACCACTCCGTCGCGGGCAAAGTAGCCGAATTCACCGCCGTTCAGTCCCGTCATGGTGTAGTAGATCACAACGAAATATTCCTGATATGCGCCAAGCTCCTCGTTCCAGTTATTTGCGATAATAATACTGTCACCGCGCTCGCTAAAGCTTTCGAGGGTGAGGGTAATGCTGTCCTCCGCCGTCACAAGCCTTGATGAGGTAAGCCAACCAAAATTGAACTTGGTGTATGGGTTATGGTCTCCGTTCATAGCATCCATAATATCACATCCGTCCATAGGATGCTCGCCGCTTTCTGCGGTGTTGTAGTAATCGTCCGCGCCAAGAATGTGGCCGAACTCGTGAATATAGGTGTAGGTGTTCATAACCGAGCTGTCGGTGTAGTAGGCTTCACCCATATCGTCATAGCTCTCCTGGATAAAGAAGTAGGATGCCCAGAGATAATCGTTTGCGCTGACGCCGTCATACTCGTAATAATAACCCTCGTCGTCGGTGTAGTAGTTCCAGTATCTGAACGCCCAATGAAAATCATCCTCGCCTATATCAAGGGTGTTTATCATTACTACCGCGTCGATAATTCCATTGCCGTCGGAGTCGTAGTCGGACAGATCCATAATGCCAGAAAGATAGGCGAGAGCCTCGTCAAGCACCACCTGATCGCCGTTCATATATCCGTCTGCGTCGGTAAGCTCGGCGTAGTAGCTACTAGGGCTCTCTGGGCAGAACCACCGGTCGAGAACGGTGATGTCAAGGTCAAGCTTGCCGTAGCTTGATATGTAGTAATATCTGTCAACCGAGTAGTAGTCAGTCTCGCCGTCCTTGCCGCAGAAGGCGGTGACTATCTTATCAATATCGCATCCCTGCGCTCTCGCCGTAGCATCGCTGAATTCTACAGGGATAACGAGCACCTTTGGCTCGCCAACGGTGGGACAGCCGTCAAGGTAGTAGCCCTGATCGCTGACGTCCTTTACGTATTTTCCCTTGGTAAAGTCAACGTTGTGTACGCCGTTTACGCCCTCAGGCAGCCCTGCGCCCTCGTTGGTAAGTATATCGTAGTTGCCGTCGGTGCTGCCGCTGTTGCCGCCCTCGTTGCCATTACCGCTGCTGCCGCCCTCGTTTCCACCGCTTCCGTCATCCTCATAGTCGATCAGCAGATAGGCGTAAATATCAACGGTATACTCGCCATCCGCCAGGTAATAGCTTATGTCAAGGTAAAAGCCCTCGTCTGAGGTATAGTAATACCATAGGTCGCCGTCCTCGTCGGTATCCTCACCGTCGAAGGTGTACTGAAGCTGGTCTCTGTACGCGTCAAACTCCTCTTTTGTGTTGCCGTAGGTGTATAGGTTTATTCCTACCTCGCGACAGTCATCATAGTCAAGGCTATATTCCTCTACATAATACTCGTTATTGGGAATGAAGGGAATAAGCGCACCCAAAGAATCGGTTATAGTCTTTTTTTCGCTGGCGGTAAAGGCTAAGTATGTGTAAACGGCAGGCTTATCCGTGCCTTCCTCATCCTTACCGTCCTCATCGTCCTTTGTATCCTCCTCGGGCTTTTCCTCGTCATCATTGCCGTCGTCGGTATTTCCGTTATTGTTATCGGGGATCTTCTCGCCGATAATATCCTCAAGCATCGCGCAGGAGGTAAGCGCACTGATAAGAAAAACAAGTGCTAAAAGTAAGGCTATTATTTTTTTCATATATTCACCTCAAGCTTTTTTCTTTAATTTTATCATAAAGCTCCCCTTATTTCAACGGGTTTGACTAAATTTATGAGGACGTTTTATCTTGATTTATTAATTACTCTGTGATATACTATAATAAAAAAATTAGGCAGGTTAATAATGAACGTTCAGAAGTGGTTAGATAAAAACACCGACGCTCTCGCGGGAAAGACGGTTGTAATAAGCGGCTCTACGGGCGGACTTGGCAGAGAGCTATGCTTTCATCTTGCGTCCCTTGGCGCAGGGCTTGTTCTGTTAGACAGAAACAGGGCAAAGTCGCTATCCCTTACGGCAGAGCTTTTGGAAAAGCACCCCGATCTCTCGGTGTCCCACGTGACCGCCGATATGGCGGATATTCAGTCGGTTAGTGCGGCGGCAGATCAGCTTTTGCTTATGGATATAGATTACCTTATCCTCAACGCAGGCGCCTACAGCATACCGAGATACAAGACCGATCTTGGATATGATAACGTATATCAGATAAACTTTATCTCGCCCTACTACCTTGCAAGAAGGTTGCTACCCAATATAAAGCAGCGGGGAGGCAGGATCGTAGCCGTTGGCAGCATCGCCCACAACTACTCGAAAATTGACGAGAGGGATATAGATTTTTCCACAAGAAAGCAGGCGAGCCTTGTGTACGGCAACGCGAAGCGCTATCTCACCTATTCGCTCTTTGCCCTCGATTGCGAGAGCATCTCGGTGGCTCACCCCGGCATCAGCTTTACGGGCATTACCAACCATTATCCAAAGCTGATTTTCGCCATAATCAAGCACCCAATGAAGATTATTTTTATGCATCCCCGCGTAGCCTGTCTGTCGGTGCTTTCGGGAATGTTTAAGGGAAGCGGGGCGGGGCAGTGGATAGGTCCCTGGATCTTTGACGTATGGGGCAGACCGAGTGTAAAGCCCCTGCATACCGCAAGTCCTACCGAGGCGGCAAAAATTGCCGAGATCACTGAGGAAATTTACAAGAAAATATAATAAAACAAACAAAAAATCAGGCGGAAAGCCTGATTTTTTGTTTACTTAATCTGAATACTCCACGCCACGATTTGCGGAGGCAGACTCATCATCGTCTGTCCCGAATAGGTGATGCTGATCGTCTGTCCTGCCTTCAGGTCGGACATGCCTGCGGTGCTTCCGTCGGCATTAAAATACTCGGTTTGCGCGCCCGTGCGCACCCAGTAAATGCCGAAGGCATAGTCACTCTCAATAACCTCAACCTCAATGTAATCGGGATTTAACGAATTTACTACCGCCTTTAATACAAAACCGTCTCCGCGGTTCTGCTGACCGCCGTTTTCACTGTTATTCATACCGTCTTTATCTCCGCCGTTATTATCATTACCGCTCGGCTGACAGCCAACTAAAAGCAGCATTATAAGTGCCAGCGCAAGCGCAAAAATTCTTTTACTCATTGATTACCTCCTCGATGTAGGCGTTAAGCTCGTCAAAGCCGCCGTGCCTGAAGTCGTTTATATCTCTTCCGGATTTGTTAATAAGATTGTCGGTCAGCAGGAATACCCGCATACCAACGCTTTCCGCCACCATATCGTCACCAACGTCGTTGCCTACCATAAGCACATCGTTTGGCACTAATCCGAGCTTTTCGCAAAGATCTACGTAGTAGACGGGGTTAGGCTTGCAGAATTTGCTGTTCTCATAGGTGGTCACGTACTCGAAGTCTGTCGGCTCAAGTCCTGCCCAGCGAATGCGGCTCTCGGTGGCAACGGTGGGGAACAGCGGACTTGTGGCAAGGATAACTCTGAGCTCGGTCTGCTTCAGTCTGTCGATAAGCTCACGCGACCTTGGCGTGTAGCCGCAGACGTTCTTTACCTTCTGAAAATCGCCCGCGTAAAACTCGGCAAGCAGATCCATCTCATCTCGCACACCATCTCCGAGAATGGCGGCAAATGAGTTCCAGAACACCTGCTCGTTGCTGATCCTACCGTCATTTTTCATCATAGCGCCCGTGCTTTTCCACAGCGCAGCTCCCACAGCCTGAGGATCGTATCCCTTTGGCGCAAGCAGCTTGCACAGGCCGCCAAGATAGGCCCCTATAAAGGTATCCTGATCCATTGGCAAAAGCGTGCCGTCAAGGTCGAAAAATATGGCTTTAATCTTCATTATATGCTCCGTTTGATTTTTTATAAATTAATTATATAAAAAAAACACCGACTTGTCAACCTCGTATTTGTAAACAATAGGTAGCGGAAAAATGTGGATAAGTGGAAAACCTACCTTGCTCAAGGTTGCTTTCCGTCAGAGACTCGCCCCCGTAAGCTCCCACCGCTGTCCGAACAAGAGGTCTTGCACCCTCTCTCGCACCCCCTTTCATAGCCCGACAGCCCCGTGACAAAGGCTTGTAAGCTTCCAACATGGGCGACTCAAGGGCGACTCTTGTCCTTTTCGCTGCAAGAAAAACCTAGAGTTTTCAAGGCTTCACGGCACTCTTTGGGTGACATTTGGTTGCCACAGTATAGGTAAGTATAGTATAGGTCAGGAAAGATTAGGTCAGATAAGGACAGGAAATAGTAGGCTTTACTACCAAAATAATCTTACTTTCATTCATACAGAAATGCCCTTCGGGCAAAATAAATGGAAAACAAAAAAGAGATTTGCTTTTTATTGCCTATTGACAAAAATATACAAATATGTTATTATATTATGATTAAAATTATAATGGGAAGTATGTCGCTTTGCCAAGGACAAGGAAATTCTGGCGGCTGACGAAAGGAATAAAATGGCTGATTTTGTAAATGAAATTAAGAGAAGGCGCACCTTTGCGATAATATCTCACCCCGACGCAGGTAAGACCACCCTGACAGAGAAGTTTTTGCTCTACGGAGGTGCTATTCAGTTGGCAGGCTCGGTAAAAGGTAAGCAGAATGATAAGCACGCCGTATCCGACTGGATGGAGCTTGAGAAGCAGAGAGGTATTTCTATCACCTCATCTGTGCTTCAGTTTGAGTATGACGGCTACTGCATCAATATTCTTGACACCCCCGGACACCAGGACTTTTCCGAGGACACATACCGTACGCTTATGGCGGCAGACTCGGCGGTAATGGTTATTGACGCGGCAAAGGGTATTGAGCCCCAGACGAGAAAGCTCTTTAAGGTATGCGCTATGCGCGATATTCCTATTTTCACCTTTATCAACAAGATGGACCGCGAGGCGAGAGATCCCTTTGATCTGCTGGACGAGCTTGAGAGGGAGTTCGGCATTATGACCTATCCTATGAACTGGCCCATCGGCTGCGGACAGAAGTTTAAAGGTGTATACGACAGAGATAAGAAGACTCTACTCTCCTTTGCAGACTCCCACAGAGGTCGTGACAGGATCCGCGGCATTGACCTTGATATCACCGACACGGTAAAGCTTGACGAGCTTGTTGGCGAGAATCAGCGCATCGAATTCTGCGAGCAGATAGAGCTGCTTGAGGGCGCGGGCGGTGACTTTGACCTTGAGGCGGTTCGCCACGGCAAGCTCTCCCCCGTATTCTTCGGCTCGGCTCTTAATAACTTCGGCATCGAACCCTTCCTTGAGCATTTTCTTAAAATGACTACCTCACCTCTTCCCAGAGTGGCAGAGGGTAATGTTATAGATCCCTTTGATCCAGATTTCTCGGCGTTCGTCTTCAAGATCCAGGCGAATATGAACAAGGCGCACCGCGACCGTATCGCCTTTATGCGTATCTGCTCGGGTAAGTTCGAGCGCGGCAAGGATTACTATCACGTGCAGGGAAACAAGGCTTTCCGCCTCTCCCAACCCCAACAGATGATGGCATCCGAGCGCGAGGTCATTGACGAGGCGTACGCTGGCGATATTATCGGCGTGTTTGATCCCGGCATTTTCTCCATCGGCGACACAGTCTGCGAGAAGGGAAAGAAGGTAAAGTTTGAGGGTATTCCCACCTTTGCGCCCGAGCATTTCGCTATGGTAGAGCAGGTGGATTCCATGAAGCGTAAGCAGTTCGCCAAGGGTATGAATCAGATCGCCCAGGAGGGTGCTATACAGATATTCTTTGAGCCGGGTGCAGGTCTTGAGAGGGTTATCGTGGGCGTTGTAGGCGTGCTTCAGTTTGAGGTGCTTGAATACCGCCTCAAGAGCGAGTACGGATGCGATCTTCGCCGCACGAATATGGGCTACAGCCAGATCCGCTGGATAGAGAATGAGGACCTTGATCCCAAGACACTGAAGCTCTCCCATGACACCAAGTGGGTGCAGGACTTCAGAGGCAAGAATCTGCTTATTTTCACGAGCGAGTGGGCGATCCGCTGGGTGCTTGAGGACAACCCGAATCTTCGCCTTACCGAGTTCAGCAAAAACGACGACTAATCAAAAAGCGAGTATCAGAATATGAGAATGAGAAAAAAGAAGCACTCCGAGGAGCGCCTTGCCGCCTGCGGAGAATACCTTTTCAAGACAGAGGAGCGCCTTGATGATCCCGCCGCCGCTATCGGTATGCAGGGGGGCAAGGTCTTCCTTGAAATAGGTGCGGGAAAGGGCGGATTTGCCTGTGCTATGGCAGAGCGTCATCCCGAGGCGGCTTATTTTGCTATGGAGAGGGTGACCGACTGCGTCGTTCTCTGCGTGGAGAAGGCAAAATCGGGTGAGTTCGGCGAGCTGAAGAACCTCCGCTTCCTTATCGACACCGCCGACAACCTTATGCATATCTTTAATCCGGGTAGCGTAGACGCTATATTCCTTAACTTCTCCGATCCCTGGTCGAAAAAGGGCTATGCAAAGCGCCGTCTTACCCACAGAAGATACCTTGCTATGTATATGAATCTGCTCCGCGACGGCGGAACTCTCCGCTTCAAGACCGACAACGTTGGTCTTTTCGACTTCTCCCTTGAGGAAATTGAGGCGATGGGACTGACTCTCTCGGCTATGACCCGCGACCTCCACGCATCCGAGTGGAACGAGGGTAATATTATGACCGAATACGAGCGTAGCTTCTCCCAGCAGGGAATGAAGATAAATATGCTTGAGATAAAGAAGCCCGCGGGCTTTAATCCCGAGATCTCAACCGAGTTTCTGACCAAGAACGAATACAGAGGATAATCAATTAAGCCTGCCGAAAGGAGCACCCCTGTGGAAAACTACATAGACGATAGCCGTATCCACGAGGGACATCGCTCAAGGATGCGAGCAAAGCTGCTGACTCACGGTCAGAGGATATTTGACACCTACGAGCTGCTTGAAATGCTGCTCTATCATATGATTCCCTATAAGGACACCAATCCCCTGTCAAAGAGGCTTCTTGCCGCCTTTGGCAGTCTTGAGGGCGTTCTCTCCGCCTCCCGCGAGGAGCTTGCCGCCTGTCTTGGAATAGGCGAGCGCACGGCGGATTTTCTCACGGCGGTGGGTACTCTTGGCGATATTATAGGCGCGGAGATCCTTGTGAATACGGGGCCCAATCTGTCAAGCTACGACGCGGTCGGAGCCTATCTTACCGAGTATTTTTCGGGTGTCAGCGAAAAGCAGGTGATTGCTCTTTATCTTGATAGCGGTATGCAC
Organism: Clostridia bacterium; assembly: GCA_017522795.1. Lineage (GTDB taxonomy): Bacteria > Bacillota > Clostridia > Oscillospirales > CAG-272 > UBA1740. The sequence continues at coordinate 35,901 of JAFWXZ010000069.1, forward strand.
CTGAAGTGCGTGAAAAAGCTCTATGACTTAGAGTACGAGTCGGGTGGAGTAAAGGCAAAGCCCTTTATCGATGGAGCTATAGAAAACTCGGCGGCGGTTGTTATCACCGCCCACAATCACCCCTACGGACCCTTTTATCCCACCCAGGGTGACAGAGCTACCAATAAGGTAATTACCGATACGCTCAAAATGTACGGCATCGTACACGCTGAGCATTACATAATTTGCGGCGAGCATTACGCAGGCATCGGCTCGCTTGAGAACTTCGCGGCAAAGCTGTCGCAGATGCCTGCGGTATCCAGATTTTTTGACAGTATCGAGCGGGAGGAGCCCGTTTGCCGTATGAGCGCCATTTCCGAGGAGAAAAAAGTGTTCGCGGACGTTGGACATAACCTTGCGGACAGCGATTTTTTTGTGCGTCTTCTCGGCTTTGTGTCGGGAGATCTTGCGGGCGAGAGAGCAGAGCTTCTGCTGGGCAGATTCCACAGTATAGAAAATACGCTTACCGCTTCCGCAAAGGAGCTTTCGGCTCTCACGGACGATAAATGCGCCTTTTACCTGAAGCTGCTTGCCTACGTCACATCAAGACGCGTCACCGACGGATTCAAGACGGGCAGGGTATACAGCAGGGCGGAAATCGCCGAATATTTAAAGGCACTGTTCCTCGGTGAGCCAATAGAGAAGACCTACGTTTTGGGCTTTGATGGAAAAGATCGCTTCCTCGGCTGCGAGCTTGTGGGCGAGGGAACGGTCAGCGCCTCCGAGGTCATTCCGAGAAGGGCGGTAGATGCCGCCGCGGGACTGTCTGCCAGCCGTGTGGTAATAGCTCATAATCACCCCTTCGGAACGACGAGAGCATCTGCCGATGACCTTAACGTGACCAAGCAATTTGAGGCACTTTTCGCCAGCTGCGGAATGAAGCTTGTTGACCATTTTATCCTGGCTGGACAGCTCTGTGATACTATTGATTTTTAAATTTTGAAAAGAGCAAGGCGAGCTCTTTTTGGAGGAAAATATGCCATTTTTGGGAACAATAGTTAACTTTTTAGCCGTTTTAGTCTGCGGTTTACTCGGTATGCTGGTAAAGAAAGGCGTGCCGAAAAGAATTAGCGATGCGCTCTCCTGCGCTATGGCTATCTGCGTAATTTACATAGGAATTGACGGAGTGCTTGAGCAGGCTCCCGCGGTCAGCGAGGGCGACTTTCTCTCCGACGGACTTATCAAGGTTCTGGTTATGGTAATATCCATGGGACTCGGAACTCTGATAGGCGAATTAATAGATATTGACAAGTGGGTAAACCGACTCGGTGATACTCTTGAAAAAAAGCTGGTAAAGGACGGAGAAAAGGGTAAATTTGCCAAAGGCTTCGTGTCTTGCAGCCTGCTTTTCTGCGTTGGTGCAATGACGGTGAACGGCGCCTTTCAGGATGCGCTCGGCAAGTCCGATATTCTGCTGGCAAAGTCGGTGATAGACGGAATTATGTGCTTCGTTATGGCTTCAACTCTTGGCATTGGATGCGCTGCATCCTCGGTTTTTGTGCTGGTTTATCAGGGGATTCTTACCCTTGTCGGTATGTTTATCGCGGGACTTCTCAGCCCCGAAATTATATCATATATGTCTGTGACAGGCTCGCTTATCATCATCCTTATCGGTACGAATATGCTTGGAGTGACCAAGGTAAAAACGGCTAATATGACCCCCACGATCTTCCTGCCCGCACTGATTTGGCCACTGCTTTCTCTCCTGCTTTGATTTTGGAGAAAATCTCGGGCAGAAAACAAAAAAATCTCAAAAAAACAACAAAAATCCGAATGATCGGCTACATTAATATTATAAGCGGCAACCCGTGAGACGTGCGGGTTGCTTCTTTTCTTTTCAGCGATTTTTTGATTCCCTGAAATGCCTGATTTTGAATTTTGCCTCGACTTGTTTAAAAAAAAGACAGAAAATTTTTCCAAAAAGGCTTGACAAATTAAAAAATAGTGATATAATATTAAAATGCGTAATAATTGTATTTTTCTTTGGGGGATTTCTGCCCTTTTTTCAGGGTGGGGCTGTCAAAATGACTAAAATTTCCTCGGGAAAATGCGCATTTTGCCTAAAAGTGAGGGAAAATCCCCTTTTGGCAGAGTTTTTTCGCTTCAAGCGACCCGAATTAGTAAAATTTTGAAGAATGGAGTGATTCTTTTTATGATGCTTAAACCCCGTAAACTTGGCACCAATGTAAGAATGAGCTTTTCCAAGATCGAAGCTGCTACGGAAATGCCTAATCTTATCGAGGTGCAGAAGGACTCGTACGAGTGGTTCCTCAGAGAGGGACTTAACGAGGTTCTCCGCGACGTTTCTCCGATAGTGGATTACACCGGAAATCTGTCCATTGAGTTTACCGACTACACTATTGATCCTACTCCCAGATATCCCGTTGAGGAGTGCAAGGACAGATCGGTCACCTACGACGCCCACATGAAGGTTGGCGTTCGTCTTGTGAATAAGGCGACCGGCGAGCTTAAGACCGCACAGATCTTCCTTGGTGATTTCCCTCTGATGACCGACAACGGCACCTTCGTAATCAACGGCGCAGAGAGAGTTATCGTTTCTCAGCTGGTGCGTTCTCCCGGAATGTACTATGCGGACGAGGTTGACAAGCAGGGTAAGCATAACTTCACCGCTACCGTTATCCCCTACAGAGGAGCTTGGCTTGAGTATGAGAGCGATGCTGCAGGTCTGTTCTACGTTAAGATAGACAAGAACCGCAAGCTTCCCATCAGTACGCTTATCCGCGCTCTTTGCGCTCCCGGCGAGGACAACGATGATGCTATTATCGCTATGTTCGGTAATGAGGAAGCTCTTAAGGCTACCATGATGAAGGACGAGTGCGCTGCTCTTGCAGAGGAGAACGGCACCTCCTACCGTGATGAAGCTCTTAAGGAGATCTACAAGAAGCTCCGTCCCGGTGAGCCTCCCCACGTTGAGTCCGCCGAGATACTTATCAATAACATGTTCTTCGATCCCAAGAGATACGACCTTGCTCCCGTTGGTAGATATAAGTATAACCGCAAGGTTGCTCTTGCAAGAAGAATTGAGGGTAAGACCCTTGCCGAGACCGTTATTAACCCCCTTACAGGTGAGATCGTTGCCGAGGCAGGCGCAGAGATCACCCGCGAGCTTGCTATCGCCATTGAGGACAGCCTTGTAAACGAGGTTATCGTCAAGACCGAGACCGAGCGTGAGGTTAAGGTATTCGGCAACAATACCGTTCGTCCCGAGCTTGTGCTTGGCTACGACCTTACCGACTGTGGCGTAAAGGCAGGCGAGAAGGTAAGATTCGGTATTCTTAAGGAAATCATCGCTGACGCCGATGCCGAGGGCTTTGAGGGCGAGGCGCGCGAGAGATATATTAAGAGACTTGTTAAGGACAGATTCGCAGAGCTCTGTCCCAAGCATATCACCAAGGAAGATATTTTTGCTTCGATCAACTATCTTCTTTGTCTTACTCATGGCATCGGCTCTACCGATGACATCGACCACCTTGGCAACAGAAGACTTCGCTGCGTAGGCGAGCTTCTTCAGAATCAGCTGAGGATTGGTATGTCCAGAATGGACAAGAACATCAAGGAGCGTATGGCTACTCACGACGCGGACGATCTTCGTCCCGAGGCGCTTATCAACACCCGTCCCGTAGCAACCGCGATCCGCGAGTTCTTCGGCTCTTCGCCTCTTTCTCAGTTCATGGACCAGAACAACCCTCTTGCCGAGCTTACTCACAAGCGCCGTCTTTCCGCGCTTGGTCCCGGCGGTCTCTCCAGAGACAGAGCATCCTTCGAGGTTCGTGACGTTCACTATACCCACTACGGCCGTATCTGCCCTGTAGAAACGCCCGAGGGTCCCAACATCGGTCTTATCTCCTACCTTGCGTCCTACGCAAAGATCAGCGATTACGGCTTCCTTAAGGCGCCTTACAGAATCGTTGATAAGAAGACGGGACGCGTGACCGACGAGGTAGTTTACCTCACCGCAGACGAAGAGGACAACAACGTTGTTGCTCAGGCTAACGAGAAGCTTGACGAGAACGGATATTTTATAAACAAGAAGGTTATCTGCCGACTTAACACCGAGTACATCGAGGTTGAGCCCACCGAGGTTGACCTTATGGACGCATGTCCTCAGATGGCGGTGTCTGTTGCGGCGGGCTGTATTCCCTTCCTTGAGAACGACGACAACACCCGTGCGCTTATGGGATCGAATATGCAGAAGCAGGCTGTGCCTCTTATGGTGACCGACTCTCCCATCGTTGCGACAGGTATGGAGTACAAGGCGGCCGTTGACTCGGGCGCGGTAGTCGTTGCAAAGAACGGCGGTACGGTTGAGCGGGCTTGCGGCTCGGAGATCGTTATTCTCTCTGACGAGGGCGGCAAGGATACCTATCACCTTATAAAGTTCAAGCGCTCTAACCAGGGCACCTGTGTAAACCAGCGTCCTATCGTAAACGAGGGCGACAGAGTAGAGGCAGGTCAGGTTATTGCAGACGGTCCCGCTACCCAGGGCGGTGAGATCTCTCTCGGTAAGAATGCTCTTATCGGCTTTATGACCTGGGAGGGTTACAACTACGAGGACGCGGTTCTCCTTAACGAGAAGCTTGTCCGCGAGGATATGTACACCTCTATCCATATTGAAAAGTTCACCAAGGAAGCCCGCGACACCAAGCTCGGTGCGCAGGAGATCACCCGTGAGGTTCCCAACGTCGGTGACGATGCACTGAAGAACCTTGACGCAGACGGTATCATCAGAATCGGTACCGAGGTTCGTCCCGGCGATATTCTTGTCGGTATGGTAACTCCCAAGGGCGAGACCGAGCTTACCCCCGAGGAGAGACTTCTCCGTGCGATCTTCGGCGAGAAGGCGCGTGAGGTTAAGGATTCCTCCCTTAAGATGCGCCACGGTGAGTACGGTGTTGTCGTTGACGTTAAGATCTACGACCGCACCAACTCCGATGAGCTTGCTCCCGGCGTAAACAAGGTGGTTCACGTTTACGTTGCCCAGAAGAGAAAGATCTCTGTAGGTGACAAGATGGCGGGCCGTCACGGTAACAAGGGTGTCGTTTCCCGCATACTTCCTCCCGAGGATATGCCCTTCCTTGCAGATGGTACTCCCCTTGATATCGTTCTGAACCCCCTCGGCGTTCCTTCCCGTATGAATATCGGTCAGGTGCTTGAGGTGCATCTCGGTATTGCTTGCCGCAAGCTCGGCATTAAGATAATGACTCCCGTATTTGACGGTGCAAAGGAGACCGATATTATCGAGCTTCTCCGCCAGGCTAAGTACACCCGTGAGATCCGTCCCGGTGAGAGCGTGCGCGGTAAGGCTGTATTTATGGAGGTCGTTCGCGAGGACGGCAAGATGGATCTTCAGCGCGTTGACCAGTCTATAGTTGACGATGACGAGAAGCTTCGCAGCCTTATGAAGCACGAAACTCTTAAGGTTATCGACGGTAAGGTTACTCTGTACGACGGACGTACTGGAGATCCCTTCGACAACCCCGTCACCGTTGGTATCATGTACTACCTTAAGCTTCACCACCTGGTTGATGATAAGATCCACGCACGTTCTATCGGCTCCTACTCCATCGTAACTCAGCAGCCCCTTGGCGGTAAGGCTCAGTTCGGTGGTCAGAGATTCGGTGAGATGGAGGTTTGGGCTCTTGAGGCATACGGTGCAGCATACACCCTTCAGGAGATCCTTACTGTTAAGTCCGACGATATTGCAGGTCGTACCAAGACCTACGAGGCTATCGTTAAGGGACAGAACATTCCTACTCCCGGTATTCCCGAGTCCTTCAAGGTTATGGTTAAGGAGCTTCAGGCTCTCTGTCTTAACATCCGCGTTCTTGACGAGAATGATCAGGAGGTTGATATCTCCGGTGTGATCGACGATGACGCTCCCACCTTCAACAACATTGAAGAGGTTGAGAGAAGCGTTGACGCTCAGAACGAGAAGACAGACCTTGACGACGAGGACGATGAGATCCTTGACGACGAGGACTTCGATGATTTTGAGGACGATGAGTTCCTCGGTGACGAGTACGACGAGTCTGACGAGGACTTCGAGGAATAATTTGATATAATGCAGGCAGGCGAGAGGGCAGGCAACGCGCTCTCTCCCGCCGAATTTGAACAGAAAGGTACAATTCAAACTATGGATAAGAATACGTTTGATTCTATACAGATCGGTCTTGCGTCCCCCGAGCTTATCGAGCAGTGGTCACACGGTGAGGTAACCAAGGCGGAGACCATTAACTACCGTACTCTCAAGGCAGAGCGCGACGGTCTTTTCTGTGAACGCATCTTTGGCCCGACTAAGGACTGGGAATGTCTTTGCGGTAAGTACAAGAGAGTTCGCTTCAAGGGCAAGGTCTGCGAAAAGTGCGGCGTTGAGGTCACCACCAAGAAGGTAAGACGCGAGAGAATGGGACACATTGAGCTTGCTGCTCCCGTTTCTCATATCTGGTACTTCAAGGCTCTCCCTTCCAGAATGGGCGCGATGCTTGATATGTCCACCAGACATCTTGAGAGAGTTCTCTATTTCGCAAGATACGTTGTAATCGATCCCGGTATGAACACCTCCCTTGAGGAGAAGCAGCTTCTTACCGATGCAGAATATAAGAGCGCAAGAGAGAAGTACGGCGATGACTTCAAGGCAGGTATGGGTGCTGAGGCTATCTATGAGCTGCTTCGGAAGATCGACCTTGATAAGCTCTCGGCACAGCTTCGCGAGGAGCTGGCAAAGGCATCCGGACCTAAGAAGGTAAAGATCATCAAGCGCCTTGAGATCGTGGAGTCCTTTAGAAAGAGCGGCAATCGTCCCGAGTGGATGATTCTTAAGAAGATACCCGTTCTTCCCGCAGACATTCGTCCTATGGTACAGCTTGACGGCGGTAGATTTGCCGCATCCGACATCAACGAGCTCTACCGTAGAGTTATTAACAGAAATAACCGTCTTAAGCACTTCCAGGAGATGCATGCTCCCGAGATCATTATTCGCAATGAGAAGAGAATGCTTCAGGAGTTCGTTGACGCACTTATCGACAACGGTAAGAGAGGTAAGCCCGTCACAGGCGCTTCCAACCGTCCCCTTAAGTCGCTCTCCGAGATCCTCAGAGGTAAGCAGGGACGCTTCCGTCAGAATCTGCTTGGTAAGCGTGTTGACTACTCCGGTCGTTCGGTTATCGTAGTAGGTCCCGAGCTTAAGATCTACCAGTGCGGTCTTCCCAAGGAGATGGCTCTCGAGCTCTTCAAGCCCTTCGTTATGAAGAGACTTATCGAGACTCAGAAGGCTAACTCTATCAGAGACGCGAAGAAGAAGGCAGACAAGGCGGCTCCCGAGGTTTGGGACGCGCTTGAGTACGTAATCAAGGAGCATCCCGTTCTCCTTAACCGTGCGCCTACACTTCACCGTCTTTCCATTCAGGCATTCGAGCCTGTGCTTGTAGAGGGTAGAGCGATAAAGCTTCATCCCCTCGTATGTCCCGCCTTCAACGCCGACTTCGACGGCGA
>JAFWXZ010000070.1 GCA_017522795.1 Clostridia bacterium
CACCCTCGGGGTTAGTAATAACGATGGGCTCGCCGCCCTCAAAAACTGCTACGCAAGAATTGGTAGTACCTAAATCAATACCAATAATTTTTCCCATAATTGTTTATCCTCCAATTTATTAGATGTGTTTTTTATTATTTTTTGTAAATTATAGTTAGCAAATTAAGATTAATTTGCGGTTTTCACCATTGCAAAACGGATTATATGCTTACCTTTTTTGTATCCCTTCTGGAATACCTCAACGATCTCGCCCTCGCCGTAATTCTCATCATCAATATGAAAAACAGCGTTGTGAATGTTGGGGTCGAAGGTCTCGCCGGGGCGTCCGTATTCCTCAACACCAAGCTTTTCAAATACAGATGCGGTGGCCTTTGATATGAGCACAAGGCCCTCGAGGATCTTGTCACCCTCGGTGTAGCCTGCGGCTCTGTCAAGGTTGTCTATAATGGGGAGCAGCTCCTTTACGGTATCCGCCATAGCGGTCTCGTAAATTGCGTCCTTTTCCTCTCTGGAGCGACGTCTGAAGTTGTCGTACTCTGCTGCCATTCTGAGGTATTTATCGTCACTCTCGGCAATCTTCGCCTTAAGCTCCTCTATCTCTGCAAGCAGCTTTTTATCCTGCTTGTGAGCCTTTTTTTCTTTTTTTTCTTGATTTACCGCTTCCTCTGCGGTCTCGGGAATATTCTTATTCTCTTCCACTTGTGCTTATCCTTTCGGTTTTATTAATCGTCATATCCCGGTGGCAACGCCGCCTCGCCGAACAGTCGGTCGATTCCGCTTGCAAGGCCGTTCAGCATCTCAATTACCTTAGAGTAATTCATTCTCTTGGGTCCGATAACACCTACTGCAAGCTCCTTGCCTCCGATATTTACCTTTTTGAAGATCAACGCTGTATTTCTCATAGCGTCCGATTCGCTTTCTGTGCCGATATAAACGTGAATATCGTTCGCATCTGAGGTTTCTCTTGAGATAACGTCAAGAAATTTATCCTTTTCCTCAAGCATACCCATCAGGTTTCTGAAGTCCGAAATATCCGAGTATTCGGGGTATTGAAGCAGCTTCGTTATGCCATCAAGCTTTACGTCGGCGGTGTCAAGCTCGTTCATCGTTTCGTATATCGCCTTTATAGTGGGATGTACGATCGCGCCTACCGAGCCCATAATTGCTTCAAGCTTCATAATCGTTGGCATTGTAATGCTGTCGCTGGGAAGATTTACAAGGTAAATGTTCAGCGCCTCGGTAAATCTGCGGAGTATATCCTCACCGATAGTGAAGGGCAGATGAATATTCTTTGTCTTGATAATATCTCCCTCAAAGGTCATTATCAGAAGAAAATCTCTTGCTGAAAGCAACACGCTCTTAAACTGAACTATTCTTACCTTACCAACGCCCGGCTTAAACGCGATACCCGTGTAATCTGTGAATGACGCTGCAAGTCTTGAAACCTCCGAGAGTATCTCATCCATCTCACCCAGCTTATAGCGCAGAGCCTCGTTGATCTCGTCTATCTCAGCCCTTGTGTTGGAATACTGATGCACGAGAGCATCTACGTAGTATCTGTATGCAAGCTCCGAGGGAACTCTGCCTGCTGAGGTATGAGGCTGAAGAAGATATCCCATCTCCTCAAGCTCTGCCATTTCATTACGAATCGTAGCGGGGGAGCAGGTGATGTTATCATCCTGAGAAAGGTATTTAGAGCCGACGGGCTCGCCGCCTGCAATGTGGGCGTCCACTATTGCTTTAAGTATTTGCATTTTTCGCGGTGTCAGTCGTGAATCATCCATTCTAATACCTCTTTCTGTTTAAATTTTAGCACTTGAACTTATCGAGTGCTAATCTTTGCATATATAATATAACGCATTTTCAGGGGTTTGTCAAGAACTTTTATTGATTATTTTATGAATTTTTTGTTAATACTCGGCAAATTTAATATGAGAGTGCTAATAATCATCTACAATATACTATCCAAATCGAGTTCTTTTTAATCCTTTTTTCTGAATAAAGTTAATTGTGTGTAAAAAAAATCTTGTATTTATTAATAATATTTGGATAAATTTACCTTTAGTTAATTTCTTTTGCTAAATTTCCGCTTGACTTTGAGCTAAATATATTATATAATGTTATATGTATGAGTGTGCGTGCGCGCATTTCATATAAAAAGAATTAATTTACTGTATATAGATTACTAAATACGTAATCAGAAGGAGGTGCAAATTGGATCCCATTATTGCTATAATTTTGATTATAGTCGCCCTCGCCGTTGGCGTGGCGATTGGATTTATACTTCGTAGGATCTCTGCTGAGAAGAAGATCGGCTCTGCTGAAGAGCAGGCAAAGAAGATCCTTGAGGATGCTATCAAAAATGCAGAAAACGCAAAGAAAGAGTCCATAATTTCCGCAAAGGAAGAGATTTTCCAGCTTAAAAAAGAAGCTGACCGCGACATCAACGAGCGTCGTAAGGAGGTTTCTCGCCAGGAGCGCAGAAACACTCAGAAGGAAGAAACCCTTGATGCAAAGCTTGAGAAGATCGAGAAAAAAGAGGCTGTGCTTGCCGAAAAGCTTGCAGATGCCGACAAAACCCGTGAAGAAGTAAACAAGACTTTGCAGGGACAGCTTGCGATGCTTGAAAAGATCGCAGGTCTTACCAGCGAGGAGGCAAAGGCAGAGCTTGTTGCCCGCCTTGATTCCGAGATGCAGCACGAAACTGCACTGAAGATCGCAGAGTACGAGGAGAGATTCAAGGACGAGGCTGATACAAAGGCTCGCGACATTCTTTCTCTCGCTATTCAGCGCTTTGCTGCCGACCACGTCAGTGAGATCGCTATTTCCGTCGTTGAGATTCCCGGCGACGAGATGAAGGGCCGTATCATCGGACGTGAGGGTAGAAATATCCGTACTATTGAAAATCTTACCGGCGTTGAGCTTATTATTGACGACACTCCCGACGTTATCACCGTATCGGGATTTGATCCCGTAAGACGTGAGATCGCGAGAATCGCTCTTGAAAAGCTTATCAGCGATGGTCGTATCCATCCCGCAAGAATTGAGGAGATGGTTGAAAAGGCTCGCCGTGACGTAGATCTTGAGATCAAGAAGGCGGGCGAAAAGGCTATCTTTGAAACAGGTGTTCACGGACTTCACCCCGAGCTTATTAAGCTTCTCGGCCGTATGAAGTACCGTACCTCTTACGGTCAGAATGCGCTTCGCCACTCTATCGAGGTTTCTATGCTGGCAGGCGTTATGGCTGAGGAAATGGGCGTTGACGTTACCCAGGCTCGCAGAGCGGGTCTTCTCCACGATATCGGTAAGGCTATTACCGCTGAGGTTGACGGATCTCACGTTCAGCTCGGTGTTGATATAGCTACCAAGTATCGCGAAAACAAGGATATTATCCATGCAATCCAGGCTCACCACAACGATGTAGAGCCTAAGAGCGCTCTTGACTTTATCATTCAGGCTGCCGATGCTATCAGCGCGGCTCGTCCCGGAGCTCGCCGTGAGGATGTTGAGAACTACATCAAGCGTCTCCAGAAGCTTGAGGAGGTTGCAGGTGACTTTGAGGGCGTTGAAAAGACCTTCGCAATCCAGGCAGGCCGTGAGGTTAGAATTATGGTCAAGCCTGAGATTATCTCCGACGACAAGATGAAGATTCTTGCCCGCGATATTGCCAAGAAGATCGAGGATTCGCTTGATTATCCCGGACAGATTAAGGTATCGGTTATTCGTGAATCCCGCCACGTAGACTATGCTAAGTGATAAAATTGCGAATTGCTTCGCTTTAGCTATATTGCCGTAGTAACTACAGCTGGCGATAACTAAAGCTCTCACTTCATCAATTTTTTCTACTTATCATTTTGTAAATTCAATTTTATAATTACAAAAAATGGGGCTTTCACCGCGTGATAGCCCCATAAAAAATAATAAAATGACATCAGGGACAGACCTGAATAGAAAGCTTTTCAATATGAAAATACTCGTAATCGGAGATGTGACGAGTCCTGCGGGAATTGAGCATCTCAAAAGAAATCTCTGGAAATTCAGAGAGGAAAACAAGATTGATTTCTGCGTTGTAAACGGAGAAAATGCTTCATTCATCACGGGAATTTCGCCCGAGCTTGCGGAGATCCTGCTTCGAGCAGGAGCGGACTGTATCACGGGTGGAAATCATACACTCCGTAACAGAAAGGCGTATACCTATCTTGACGATACTGCCGAGATTTTGCGTCCTGTCAACTTTGGTGACGGCGCGCCCGGTAGAGGATATACTATCCTTGATGCCCTCGGATATCGCATACTCGTTATCAATGCGCTGGGTAGAGTGCATATTGACCCCGTACTTGATTCGCCCTTTAATTTTATAGACCGCGTTCTGCGTGATGAAGCGGGGAATTATGACTTCTCTATTCTTGATTTTCACGCAGAGGCAACGGGCGAGAAGCTTGCCGTAGGATATGCCTACGACGGCAAAATAAACGTTATTTTTGGCACTCACACCCACGTACAGACGGCCGACGGACGCATTTTGCCCACAGGCACGGGCTATATCACCGACGTGGGAATGTGCGGTGAGAGCGACGGTATTCTCGGTATGGATGCCGATACGGTCGTGCTTCGTATGCGCTCGAATCTACCTCACAGCTTTAAGACGGCAAGCGGAAAATGCCACGCCGACGGAGTTATCTTTACACTTGACACCTCCTCCGGCAGAGTGACAGATGTCACTCCCATCGGATTTTAAAAACATAGAAAGGTTGGGAAAAATGGAGCTTAAAACTTCTGTTGCCGTAATAGGTGCGGGACATGCGGGTATTGAGGCGGCGCTTGCCTCTGCAAGAATGGGCGTGGATACTATTTTGTTTACTACCAACCTTGACGCTGTTGGAAATATGCCCTGCAATCCCTCTATCGGCGGTAGCGCGAAGGGGCATCTTGTATTTGAAATAGACGCTCTTGGCGGTGAGATGGGCTATGCTGCCGACCTTGCCACCATACAGTCGCGCACACTTAATTTAGGTAAGGGCGCGGCGGTGCATTCAAAGCGCGTTCAGGCGGACAGAGCAGAGTATAAGCGGGTTATGAAAAGAACCCTTGAATCCGAGCCTAATCTTCGCCTTATTCAGTCGGAGATAGTGGATATCACCACAGAAGAAAAGGACGGAACGGTGCTCGTTTCTGGCGTTGTCACCTCCCTCGGTGAGCATTGGACTGCTGAAAAGGTTATTGTCGCCACGGGAACCTTCCTTGACAGCAGGATTTTTGTAGGAGATAAGGTGTTCTCCGCAGGTCCTGACGGACTTATGCCCGCGGTGGGACTTTCCGCATCACTTAGCAGACTTGGACTTACGCTTCAGCGCTTTAAAACGGGTACACCCGCAAGGGTACATCTGCGCTCGGTAGATCTTTCTTCTCTTGAAATTCAGGATGGGGAGAGTGATCCTGTGCCCTACTCGGTAAGGACCGTGAAAAAGCCCGCGGACGAGATAAATATCCGTCCCTGCCATATTGTATACACCAATGCTGAAACTCACGACCTGATACTATCAAACCTTAATAGGAGCGCGATGTATTCGGGTAATATAACAGGTGAGGGACCGAGATACTGTCCCTCTATTGAAACAAAGCTGGTTCGCTTTGCCGATAAGGAGAGGCATCAGCTCTTTGTCGAGCCCTGCGGTCTTGATACCGACGAGCTTTATATTCAGGGCTTTTCTACCTCTATGCCCACAGACGTACAGTATGATATGCTCCATAGCCTCTCTGGCTTTAAAAATGCCGAGATAATGCGCTATGCCTATGCTATCGAGTATGACTGTGCTGATCCCACCGAGATGTATCCTACGCTGGAATTTAAGACCGTGGGCGGTCTTTACGGCGCGGGACAGTTCAACGGCACCTCCGGCTATGAGGAGGCTGCGGCGCAGGGACTTGTGGCGGGAATAAATGCCGCCCTTTCCGTCCTCGGCAAAGAGCCTATGATCCTTCCGCGTTCATCGTCCTATATCGGCACGCTTATAGACGACCTTGTTATCAAGGGAGCTACCGAGCCATACCGTATGATGACCTCGCGCAGCGAGTACAGGCTTATTTTGCGCCAGGATAACGCAGACGAGCGACTTACGCCTATCGGTCATAGCGTTGGTCTTATCGATGACGAGAGATATTCTCGTTTTACTGAGAAGCAAAAACAGATCGAAAATGAGATAAAGCGACTTGAAAAGACGGTTATTCCACCCTCAAAGGAGAATAACGCGTTGCTTTCCTCTCTCGGCTCTACCGAGATCAGCACGGGAGTAAAGCTTGCCGAGCTGCTTCGCCGTCCCGAGCTTTCATATAAGGCTCTCGCTCCTCTTGACACAGACAGACCAGAGCTTCCATCGGCGGTTATCAGAACGGCTGAGATCAAGGTGAAGTATCAGGGATATATAAAGCGCGAGCTATCCGAGGTAGAAAGGCAGAAAAAGCTTGAGGATAAGCGTCTGCCCGCCGACATAGACTATAAGAGTATAGTCGGATTGAGGCTTGAGTCGGCAGAGAAGCTTGATAAGATCCGTCCGATGAATATCGGACAGGCATCCCGTATCAGTGGAGTGAATCCCGCGGACATCAGCGTGCTTCTGATATATCTTGGCAAATAATATTCTAATATATAGGTAGAAAAAATGAACGAACAGCATTCAAGAACAGAAATGCTCCTTGGCACCGAGGGTGTAGAGAGGCTTATTTCCGCCAGAGTTGCAGTTTTTGGCGTTGGCGGTGTGGGCGGCTATGTTGTCGAGGCTCTTGCGAGAGCGGGAGTGGGCAGCTTTGACCTTATCGACTCGGACAGGGTTGCCATATCCAATATCAACAGACAGATCATTGCAACGCACGAAACTATTGGAATGTATAAGACCGAGGCTATGCGCGATCGTATTCACTCGATAAATCCCGAGGCAGGTGTTGTGTGTCACAATATTTTCTTTGATGATTGTACGAAGGATGACTTTGATTTTTCGCAGTATGACTACGTGGTTGATGCCATTGATTCTCTGTCCGCGAAGATCGAGCTTATCGCTATGGCAAAAGCAGCTGGGGTAGAGATCATCTCTGCTATGGGTGCGGGCAACAAGCTCGATCCCACAAGATTTGAGGTGGCGGATATTTCAAAGACCACCGTTTGCCCCCTGGCGCGTGCGGTGAGAGTAGCACTTCGTAAGAGAGGGATAAATCATCTGAAGGTGGTTTATTCAAGAGAGGATCCTGCGATCATACCGGAGGTAAGTGATGGCGACCGACGCCGTGTTCCGGGTAGCATTTCCTTTGTTCCATCGGCTATGGGATTGATAATTGCGGGCGAGGTAATCAAGGATCTGGCACTTAAAAAAGTGAAAATTAACCCGTAAAAACACCTTTAAAAAAGATCCGAAAACAGACTAAAAAATCAACCCAAAAAAGCTCTCAAAAACACCTCGGAAAACAAGGTTGAAAATGACTTTAAAAAGCCCTTGAATAATGCCCGAAATCAAAGCAAAAAAACAGTATAAAAAATATATAAAAAAGAGCCGACAAGCAAGGAAAAATACGGCTCTTTTTTCTTTTTAAAATTAGCATAAAATTGATGGTAAAGCAAGCTTAAAATAAGGAAAAAACGGTGCGTAAAGTCGGTGGAAAATATCCGATTTCAACCTTGAAAAAAAGTCTTTTTCAGCCTGAAAACACCTTCAAAAGCAGGCTCCAAAACACAGAATTTTGCCTCAAACCCCGAAAAACGCACTAACCAAAGTTTACAAATACAAAAAATCAAGATTTTATGAAATTTTGAAGAAAAATTCAAAAAAATCACTTAAATTTCATAAAAATGAGCCAAAATTTCGAAAAAATCGAGAAAAATTCAATTATTTTCAAATTTATTTTCTTTTTTTAAAGAAAAATTCAATTCAAAAAGAACTTTTTTAAAGTTTTTTGGGCAAAATTCAAACACATCAAAAAGGGCAAAAAGCTTAAATTTGAGCGTTTTTTCCCTGCTTTTACTGACGGTGTAGCATTTTTCCTTTTGTCACGCGATCATGGGTTTTTTAATTTTGTCATTTTAGCTACTCTCAAGACCTTGGATTTTCTCTTTGCTTTGTATCAAAAAATCTATTTTTTACCTCCTTAAATTATAAGGATTTTAAGTAAAAAAATCAACTTCATTTTACTTGGATAAATCGGCAAATTTTAATAAAAAAACACCCCTCTTTTCAAGGGATGTTTTTATGCATTTTTTGTGTTTTTTAAGGCTCCAAAATCGGTATAAAAACAGTCGGAAATTACTTCTTTTCCTGCTCTCTTTTTTTCTCCATAAATTTGTTGAACTTGTTTGCTCCGAAGAACACCGCAACAATGCCCATAGCGCATAGAGCAATGAATGCTATCCAGTGCCAGATGGATGTAAATTTATCGAAGGGAACGATGGAAAGTCCAAAGACTATCGTCACAACACCGATACCTCTGCCGATGACGATTGAAGGTATAAACCACTTAAGCGACATCTTTAGCGTGCCCGCCACCATAACCAACGCATCGTCGGGAAACACAGGGAACATCATCATCATAGGGAAGTAAATGAGTCCCTTTGTGTTGAGAAGCTCCGACGCCTTCTTACAGTCCTCCTCGCCAATGATTATCTTGCCAAGGTTGTATCCTCCGAATCTGCCGATCAGATACATCATAAGGCTTGAGAGCATAACTCCCGAGAAAGCTACGATAAATGCTGTCACCGAGCTTTCGTACAGGCTTTGCAGCAGAATGATAAATGCCATAGATGCGCCAGGGACGAATGAAAGTAGTGAGGTGATGACCACCTGTGCCAGCACGATGATTATACAGCCGTACCAGCTGTTAGAGAAATAGCTGAACAGCTCTCTGTTTATCTGAATGCCCTCGTCGTAGTAGATAATGCCGAAGACGTACATCAGAACCGCTGAGATAAGTGATATCAATATAAATATCAGCAGCATCAGCAGAACTCTCGTTATTTTTTCATATTTTTTCGCGAAGGCTTTTATTTTCTCCCATCCGCTTTTATTCGATCTCATATTTTACCTCTTAATTAATAAAAATCACTTTAAAAACAGTATACTAATAAATAATAGCATAAAGGAAGACAAATGTCAATGAATGAAAAGTTAATAATTAAACTTGACTTTAACGTCGATTTGTGCCATAATAATACAGGAAAGAAATAAACCCATATATAATATATAAAGGAAGAAAGAGAAAAATGAGAGTGACTTGGCTTACCCAGGCAGGGCTTCTGCTTGAAAACAGTAGAATTAAAATTATGGTCGATCCATATCTCACCGACTCGCTGGGCGAGATCAAGCCCGACAAGAAAAGACGCATCGCGGCTGATGAGAGCTTCCTTGAGGCTTCTCCCGACGTTGTTTTGATTACTCACGAGCATATAGATCATCTTGATATGAGAACGCTGGAGAAGGTCCTCGCAGGCTGTAAGGCTCCTGCGCTTGTGCTGGCATCAGCATCCGCATACGAAAAAGTATGCGATATTGGCGGTGAGCATAACTATGTTCTTATGGCTCCCCACTCGGTGTGGAGCGAGAGGGGAATTACCTTCTACTCGGTGCACGCAGAGCATTCTGACAGAGATGCGGTAGGCTTTATTATCGACGACGGCAAGCAGACCTTCTACGTCAGCGGTGATACGGTTTACAACTACGACGTTATTGATGACGTGCTTGATCTTGCACCCGACGGAGTTGATTATGCCTTTCTTCCCATTAACGGCAAGGGAAATAATATGAACGCTCGCGATGCGGCAGATTTTGCCTATGAGATCGGTGCAAAGTGCGCGATCCCTGTTCACTACGGCACTACTGACGATCTTACTCCCGATGAGTTTGACTTTGATGACAAGCTTATTCTCGAACCTTATAAGGAAACAAAATTATAAAAAAATATCCGTGGATTTTTCCACGGATATTTTTATATTAAGAAATCAACCATACGCTTGTACTCATCGTAGGTATAAAGGAGATTTAGTGCCTCGAGCAGAGCATTAGGAGTCATATCGTTTGGAAGATTGCACTCTTCGCAGAGCTTTCGCCTATTATCGCTCGCTCCCTCGCATCCGGTTAATCTATCAAAGAAAAAGTCAACTTTAGTTATCATTTTCCCGGATTTTGAGGCTTTTTCACCATCTATAAAGGGGGTGAGTAGTCTGATAAGCACATCCTTTTCCATTCCCTCAACGCCGAGAGTGCCTGCGGCAGAGGGTTTTCTTTTTCTCGATTCCTTGCCTTCGATTTTAGGTATGTACAGGTTGTGTATTTTGTCGGGTGGAAGAATTCCCGCGAGGAATTTTCTTATCTGCTTTCCGCCTCCGTCCGAGTCGGTGAGGACTATGATACCGTCCTTTGCCAGTCTGCAAAGGAGAGCTTGCTTTTCCTTATTATTAAATATAGAAAAGCCGCCTGTTGTGATTATGGTGGCGTCGATAAAGCCCGAAAGGGTTGCCTTGTCATATCTGCCCTCGACGATTATGGGCAGGGAAATTTTAATTTTTTCCATTTTCTTTTTCTCTTTTCAGACACAGATCTGCGAGAGGACAGCTCTCGCACATAGGCGATCTTGCGGTGCAGACCTCTCTGCCGAAGAATACGATTCTGTGACAGAAATCACTTCCCTCACGAAGATCAATAAGCTCGCGGAGTATGCGCTCGATTTTTGTAGGATCCTTCTCCTTTTCGGGATACATACCGAGTCTGCCGCAGATGCGGATGCAATGAGTGTCGCAGACTATAGCCTCCTTGCCGAACACATCCCCAAGCAGCAGATTCGCGATCTTTCTGCCGACACCCGGGAGCTTCAGCAGATCTTCCATATTGTCGGGAAGAACTCCGCCAAAGTCGGTAAGCAACATACGGCTTGCCTCTCGGATGTTATCAGCCTTCATTCTATACAGACCGCAGGGCTTGATTATCTCCTCAATTTCGTTTGTGTCACCGTATGCCATAGATTCGGCGGTAGGGAAGCGTTCAAAAAGCTCCTCGCACACGATATTTACCCTCGCATCGGTGCATTGCGCCGAAAGCCTTCCCATAACCAGCAGCTTCCAGGGGTCGCCACCATAGTGTAGGGCGCATTCTGCATCAGGATATATTTCCTTCAGCCTTTCGACTATTTGCGAAAGGCGTTTTTTCTTTTCCGATTTAGTCATTTCAATGCCTCATCAATAAGCTTTTTTGTAAGAGCGACCGAAAGACCGACAACAGTGTCGTAATCACCGTCGATTTTTTCGACGAATTTTCCACCGCCCGACTGAATTCCGTAGCTGCCCGCCTTATCCATTGGATCGCCGCTTGCAACGTATTCCTCGATCTCGTTTTCGGTCATTTTTCTGAAATAAACTGCTGTAGTAGCAACTCCGCTGTAGCATCTGCCACCGAATTGAACGGCAACACCCGTGTGTACGTTGTGTGCCTTGCCCGACAGCATACGAAGCATAGCCTTTGCATCCTCTGTGTCCTTCGGCTTTCCGAGAGGCACGCCGCCAAGCTCTACGAGGGTGTCGGAGGAAATAACGACGCTGTCGGTTCCAACCTCGCATACAACCGCAGATCCTTTTCGTACGGCAAGCATCTCTACTCCGTATCGAGGGTGAACATCTTTTGGCAGACTTTCATCCACCTCTTTTGTGATTATATCAAAGCTATCTATTATTTCACCGAGCAGTTCTCGCCTTCTTGGAGATTTTGATGCAAGTATGTATCTCATTTTGTGTTTTCCTTTCAAAAAAGCGACTGTTAAAAACAATCGCTTTTTGCTTTTTTGTAATCTTTAGTTTACAAAACCTATCTTTCTGCGCACTTTAGACATGGTTTTACGAGCGTAATATGCTGCCTCGTCAGCACCGGCCTTCATAATCTCCTCAAGATGTGCCTTGTCTGCCATAAGGCGGGCAAATTCATCTCTTACTGGTGCCAGACCGTCAGCGCAAGCCTCGCCTACCGCAAGCTTGAAATCGCCGTAGCCGCGTCCGTCAAACTCTCGCTCGATCTCCTCAAAGGTTTTGCCTGTAAATGCACGGTAGATGGTCATAAGGTTGGAAACGCCCGGTTTATCCTCGGAGTATCTTACACAGGCATCAGAGTCTGTGACAGCCTTCTTGAACTTACGCATTACGTCATCCTTGGAGTCAAGGATGTATACTACAGCATTCTGATTTGTGTCGGACTTTGACATCTTTGCGGTGGGCTCTGCCAGCGACATAATCTTCATCGTATCGGTGGACATATATCCCTCGGGAACGGTGAAGGTGGGGCCGTAGATCTGGTTGAATCTTTCCGCGACGTCGCGTGCAAGCTCAAGATGCTGCTTCTGGTCTACGCCAACGGGAACAACGTCGGTCTGATAAAGCAGAATATCAGCTGCCATAAGAGTCGGGTAGGTAAACAGACCTGCGTTTATATTCTGAGAGTGCTTTTGGCTCTTGTCCTTGAACTGTGTCATTCTTGAAAGCTCGCCGAACATAGTATAGCAGTCGAGCATCCAACCAAGCTCTGCGTGAGCAGACACGTGGGACTGAACGAAGAGGGTATTTTTCTTGGGATCAAGGCCGCACGCCATATATAGAGCGAGGGTTTCATAGGTTCTTCTGCGAAGCTCTGCGGGTACCTGTCTTACTGTGATGGCGTGGAGATCAACTACGCAATAAAAGGTCTTATAGTCCTCTGAAAAACGCGAGAAGTTTTTGATCGCTCCAAGATAATTTCCTATAGTAAGATTTCCCGAGGGCTGAACACCCGAGAAAACGATTTTGTTATCGCCAATCATTTGTTTATCCTTTCAAGATATAACATCTTCTTTTAATTTCTTACAAAAATTATACATTGTATAGGAGATTTTGTCAAGAACAAAATTGGTTTTTAGTGAAAGTTTGGAATTTTGGGTGTAAAAAGCGGCTTTTTATATACAAAAAACCTATTAAATATTAATAAAATTAAAAATTTTAAAAAAATTGCAAAAAACATTTGCATTTTTCTATTTTGTATGCTATAATAGTTCAGCGGATTGTACGATAGGGTACTTTCCCATTATTTTTTGATCAATTTAATCGCGCTTTGTGGCGCGGAATTTGAAATATATTTATACAAGGATGAAAGACATGAAAAAGAGAATTGTTGCATTAATTCTTACTGTTGTGATGTCTCTTCTTGCGCTTACAAGCTGTGGTGGCTTTGATTTTGCGGAAGAGGATCTCAGCGCATACGCCGAATTCAACTACGCAGATTTCAAGGCTGCTCTGCAGAAGCTTGAGATTGAGGACGGCGAATTCACTACCGATAGCAATGTAAGAGAACAGATCATTGCATCGACTATTTATAACACAATCGCTGATAAGATCGTTGCTGACACCGACGAGGATGAGTGGCTTAAGGAAGGCACTCTCGGCGCAGGTGCCGTGCTTTACTTCGTATACTACGCAGTTGACGCAGACGGCAACAGATTCTTTGGCTCTGATATGAATGAGTCCTCTATCACCACCTCCTCCACCAAGGTTAATCATACCCTTAAGCTTGATGATTATCTTAACGGTGATGCAGATGAGTTCCTTAAGCTTGTAAGAGATAACCTTAAGGACGTTGATATCAAGGATTACGTATACAATATGCTTACCTCTTCCGAGCTTCAGGCTGACGCGGAGGAGGCTCTCAAGGCTGAGAAGCCCGATGCTACCGCTGACGAGATCAAGGCTGCTAAGGAAGCAGCTATCAAGGTTAAGGCTGGCGATAAGATATACATCGAGTACACCCGTACCCACAAGGAAGTAAACGCTGAGGGCGTTGAGACCACCGTTACCGAGAAGGCTTCTTATGAGCTTATTACCGTTGACGAAATGAACTTCCTTTATCCTCACCTTACCGGCGAGCACTCTGTAGCTAACGTTGGCAGCACTCTCTAGGTTCTTGATAAGACCGAGGGCGATAAGGTTATCACCAAGAAGTCCTTTGACGTTGAGATCAACGGCCAGACCTACACCTACTCCAACCTTAAGATTCTCTGGAAGGTTGAGAACGAAGGTCAGGCTATCGCAGAGTTCAAGCACACTCCTTATGTTGACAAGGCTGAGAAGCCCGCAAAGAAGGAGACCGCTCCCTCTTCTCTTTACAATTCCGCATCCAAGGTAGACCTTATGAACAAGGAGCTTACCTACTACGTATTCCCTGTATACGCTATTGATACTCCCGCTTACGAGGAGATCACTGTTGATCAGATCCTTTACTACGTATACGGCTCTAAGCTTACCGCTGATTCCTTCGAGATCTTCGATGATGAGACCTTCAAGAACGGCGCGGACACCGTAGCTGATCTTCTTGAGGATATCAAGAATCTCTTTGACACCAAGTCTGAGAACAACGAGTACTACAAGGAAGGCACCGACCTCAAGAAGCTTCTTGATGCATACAACAAGGCAGTTAAGGATGGAGGCAGCAAGCCTACCACTGCTCAGAAGGAAGCTATCACCAAGGCACAGGAAGCTCTTACCGATGCACAGAACGACGTTCTCAAGACCATCATTGCTAAGCTCGTAGCTGCAACCAGCGGCGAGAAGAATCTTGGCAAGGAGATCTTCGACGAGTATGTTCACAATACCGAGCATTCTCTTAAGGAGAGCTATGACTCCGATATCGTTAAGAAGGTTCAGACTGCTGTTTGGGAGCTTATCGACAAGTCCGTAAAGGTTAAGGGCTATCCCGAGGAGCTTCTTAAGGAGTATTGCGACCACATCTATGAGTCCTACGAGTATGAGTTCTATAAGGGCGACTTCGACAAGAACACCACTAACTACGATAAGTATAAGACTCTTGACGCTTACCTTGAGGCAACCCTTAAGGCATCCGGCAAGGATAAGGTAAACGAGGCTATTGAGAAGGAAGCTAAGTCTTATCTTGATCCCATTATCAAGGTATTTGTTGTTGCAAAGGCTTGCAAGGCTGATGCTGTGACCGCTATGAGCGGTGCAAATGGCTATATCGAGCTTGACATTGCAGGCGGCGCATACAAGATCGACGAGGAAGCATACAAGGATACCTACGGCGACAAGGCTGACGAGAAGATCGCTGAGGCTAAGAAGAATGCCGACGAGAGCATCAAGTCTGCTCGCGAGGAGGCGGGTATGTTCATCGTTGACGATGCATATATGGATCGCTATAAAAAGGAAATCGGTAATGCTTACTACAATCAGCTTATCGAGGAGAATGGCGATATCAACCTTCGTACCGCATTCCAGTTCAACAGACTCTTCTACTACCTCACATGTACCGATATCGAGTTCAACGAGGATGAGGGACATAGCGAGATCAAGTACACTGAGGATGGCAAGTTCATCTCCTTCAGAACTGTTAAGTACACCATCGCTGCCGAGGATTCCGACGCAGAATAATAGACATTTCCCGTCCAGAGTGGACTAAATGAGAACGGACGAATACCCTTCGTCCGTTTTCTTATGAATTGTCTTATAAAATGAAAGGACTCCGAACTTATGAAAAAGGTTCAGCTATACACCGACGGCGCTTGCCGAGGCAATCCCGGCAGGGGCGGATGGGGCGCGATACTCGTATACGGTGTTTATGAAAAGGAGCTTTCTGGCGGCGAGAGGGAGACTACCAACAACCGTATGGAGCTTACCGCAGCTATCGAGGGGCTTTCCGCATTGAAGGAGCCCTGTGAGGTGACTCTTTACTCCGATTCAAAATATCTTGTTGATGCCTACGTTAACGGATGGGTTGAGTCCTGGCGCGCTGCAGGTTGGCGGCGCGGACGTGATCAGCTTAAAAATCCTGACCTGTGGGAGCGACTTTATTCTCTTACCGAGATACATAAGGTGGACTTCGTATGGGTGAAGGGACACAACGGTCACGATTACAATGAGAGATGCGACAGGCTTGCTACAGCCTACGCCGACTCCTTCGATTAATTATATTATATTAATTAAATGAAAGGTTTTTACCAGAATGAGTGAAAACATAAAAAATAAAACTATAGAAAAAGAAGAGGGCAAGAAGAAAATTTCCGAGAAAAATCTTGCCGTTATCATCACCGCGGGTATCCTTGCGATACTACTTATCGTCACTGCGGTTATCAGCTTGGTTCAGGCTATTGCGCAGGATGTTTGGTTTGATTACTTCACCTCCGACCTTGACGATTATATTGAGATGCCCGATGACTATAAGAATTTCAAGGTTAATATCGATCTTGCAAAGGCGCACGATATTGATATTGATGTAACCATACTTAATATGCTCTATGAGGATAAGAGCGAGACTCCCCTCTACGGCGGATCTCCCGTCACCTCTCCTATCACTATTACCGCAGGCGATACCGTAAGCATCTGGTATCGCGGATATATTCTTGACGAGGACGGCGAGAAGCTTTATCTCGACGGAATGTCTAACTTTACAGGTAACTCGCCCTACGCTCTCGGAATCGGCTCTAACGGCTTCGTTCCCGGCTTTGAGCTTAATCTTATCGGTAAGAATACCGGTGATTCTCCCAAGTTTGAGAAGATCACCGAGGGTGAGATCAACGATGGTATGGTTCTTTACGTAAGCTATTCCGTTCCTTCTGCTACCGACGCTTCAAAGGTCGAGAAAAAGAGCGACGTAAGGCTTGATCTCTCCGAGGACCTTGATGCTATCTACGGCGCAAGCTTCAAGGAGAAGCTTATGAAGCTTAAGATCGGTGCCAAGGCCGATATCACCTCTACCCTTAACGATAAGAGCATCACCTACAAGGATCTTACAGTTTCCTTTGCAACCGAGTGCGAGAAGAATCCTATCGTTATTGAGTGTTACTTCCCCTATGATTATTCTAATAATAAGGATCTTCGTAACGAGACCGCATACTTTGAGATCTATATTGATGGCGTTATCGTTTACGATTGCCCTGAGTTCACCGATGAATATCTCAAGAAGAAGATTGAGGATAAGGATATTAATCTCACTCTCGACGAGCTTAATGAGTACGAGGGCGCAACTCTTGTTGAAAAGTATTATGCATTCGCCAAGAAGACTATGGATGATATCTATGAAACCAGCTACGATTCTCTTGTAGAGACTGCCATATGGAATCACTTCTCCTCCGCTGTTAAGGTAAAGAAGTATCCCGCAGCAAAGGTCGAGGAGGTATTTAACACCTTTATTGACGATCTTAGCGACCAGTATCTGGCATACGGAGGACAGGCATACGACAGCACCACAGGTCAGTATAAGACTTATGATACACTTGAGGCGTTCATTCCCGCATATCTTGGTCTCCCCTCTACCACTAACTGGAAGACCTATCTCACCGAGATGGCGCAGAGCACCGTTAAGGAGAGAATGATAATGTACTATCTTCTCAGAGAAGAGAACCTTATTCCCTCTGAGGATAAGTACAAGGAGCTTCTTGACGAGATCCACCAGGAGTACCTTGACGAGTATATTGCTCAGTACTTAAGCTATGAGGGCAAGACTGAGGATGATTACACCGAAGAGGAGTATGCCGAGCTTGTTGAGGATTGCCGTGAGGACATTCTCACATACTACACCGAGGAATTCTATGAAATGAAGGTTTACTACGGAATAGTTGCCGATGAATTTATTGATTGGCCTGAGGTAAGCACTCTCGACGATCGCAGAGCTTATCCCTTTGATAAGTAAACAAAAAAGCAGGTAGAAATACCTGCTTTTTTTATTCGAAATTCGGAATTTATTTAATTTTGCTTCCAGATCCTCAGCATACTTTGCTTGTGATACTGTCTTGGATCGGTGTAGCCCTGTTCGGCAGCCTTTTTGTAGTAGGATACCGCCTTCTTGCGATCGGGATCGGTGGTTATGCCAAATTCATGCAGGCAACCGATAGAGTAGGTTGCTTTTCCAAGACCAAGCTGCATGCATACCTCAAGCATACTGCGCGCCACGTCGTATTTTTTCTGATAATATAGCTCCATCGCGTTGGAATAGAGCGAACGGATCATATGCTTTTTCTTGTTTTCATAGATGCGATATAGCTCTCTGTCTGCCGAGCGAGAGCCCATTTCTCTCGCTACCGATAGCAGCTCGGATGCGCGCTCAAAGTTAAACGCAATGCCTATTCCTCTGGCATAGCATCTGCCGAGGCTCTCAATAGCTCGCTTATCACCGGCTTCATAGGCTATCTTATAGTGGTTGTAGGCGGCTTTTCTGTCCACCTTCGTACCGATTCCTCTTTCGTAGTACCAACCGATTCGCGCGTTGGCGGGGAGATATCCCGACTCCACCGATTTTTTGAACAGTTTGAACGCCTCGTCGGGCTCGGATCGCTCAAGGCGTGTTGCCTCTATGTAATATCTTTCGCGTTCCTCGTGCATAAGCTCAAGCTTTCTCTTACAGCCAAAGCTGCCGCTCTCTGCACCTTTTTCAAACAGCGAGAGGGCAAGCGCGTAATCAGGCTCGCACACCTTGCCTTTCAGGAAAACATCGCCAAGGCTTTCGTATTCTCCCTCGCCCCCAAGCTCGGCTGCGTGTCTGTAATACTTTTCCGCGAGAGCAATATCCTGCTCCACCTGCTCACCGTCGTAGTAAAGGTCGCCAAGTAGCTTTGCACCAATAACCGAGCGGTTTTGTACCGCCTCCTCAAGTATGGATATACCCATCTCCACGTCCTGTCTGAACTCTATACCCTCTATGTGAAGCATAGCGAGGAAAACTCTCGCATCCTTTGTGCCGTTTTCTGCGTATAGCTGGCAGAGAGTAAGAAGAATTTTGGTAAAGCCAAACTTCTTCGCCGCCGAGATAAGCCTTTCGATAATTCGATTTCTGTCGGTAAAGCGGGGAAGCTCGGGACGGATGGATCTGCCCTCAACAGCCTGAATTCTTCTGTAAAGCTTCAGCGCGTGAATGGGCGCGCGCTCAATGCGCTCAATATACCATTTCGCCATTCTCTCGTTCTGCTCAACGCCGTCTCCGTACAAATGACGTCTTGCCATCTCAATAAGAGCGTCGGTATCGTTTTCCTCGGCAATCAGAGAGCAATAATATGCCGCCGTACCTCTTTCTTTGTAGCGGGTATAGAGGGCAAAGGCATCGGGATAGGCCTCCTTACAACCCATAAGCGCGGCATAGGCAAGCCAGAAGTCACTTTTTGCATCGTTGCCCACCAGCATATGTGAGTGCTTGTATGCAGAAAAGGCATCGCCCTTTACCGCCGCAGATGCATAATACTGCACTGCCGCCTCATAGTCGCGGGGAACGAGAATTCCCTTTTCAAGAATCAGGGCAAGCTCGCGCTCACCGTCTCTGTTTCCGAGGGCGGCGAGAAGCTTATATATATTAACGGCGCGGATAAAATCGTTTCTGCTATACAGCAGCTTCGCCTCGCTGACAAGCTCCTCGCACTCACTCTCGGTAAGCTCGTAGGGGGTCTGACATTCGGGGCACGCCCTTTCGTAGCGGGGGCTTTGATATCCGCAATTCTTGCATCTGATCATTGATCGGTCCTTTCCTTGACGCCTTGCCGGCTTCAATACTCATCTGCGACAAACATACGCATAATTTACGTATTTATTTTACAACAATATTAAAGTTTTGTCAATGATATAAATAATTTTCTCCCGCGCGGTTAAACTATTATTAACTCATAAAAAGGAGAAAAAAGATGTTTAATAACAAAAAGGCGGGTTTTATGCGACATCCTTACGCTATGCTGACCGTTATTGGACTTGCAACGGCGGGTGTTCTTGCGGTTAGCAGCAAAATGAAAGGCTTTATTACCGACAAAACAAAGCAGATGAGTCATATGATGCATAATATGAAAAATGAATTTT
Source organism: Clostridia bacterium (assembly GCA_017522795.1). GTDB lineage: Bacteria > Bacillota > Clostridia > Oscillospirales > CAG-272 > UBA1740. Next base: position 19,826 of record JAFWXZ010000070.1, read on the forward strand.
AGTAATTAATAACTAACCCGGTTTCAATACAAAAAGCTCCCCGTAGGGAGCTTTTTGCTAATAAAGGTTTGCAAATCGAGCATTAAAGATGCAAAACGCGGTCCTTTATCTCGCTCGTTCTGCCTTGATTCCAATACTGTGTACCGATGTATCCGCAGGTGCGTCTTGCCACGTTCATCCTGCTTTGATCGCGGTTTTTGCAGGAGGGGCATTCCCACATAAGTTTGCCGTGATCCTCTACCACAAGTATCTCGCCGTCCCAGCCGCATACCTGACAATAATCGCTCTTGGTATTCAGCTCGGCGTACATAATATTATCGTATATATAGCTCATAACGTCAAGAACAGCCTCAATATTGTTCTGCATATCTGGCACCTCAACGTAGGATATTGCTCCACCCGGGGAGAGCGCCTGGAACTTTGCCTCAAGCGAGAGCTTTTCAAAGGCGTCTATCTCCTCGGTCACGTGGACGTGGTAGGAGTTTGTAATATAGCTTTTGTCGGTTATTCCCTTGACAATGCCAAAGCGGTTTTGCAGGCATTTTGCAAACTTATAAGTAGTGCTTTCAAGAGGCGTGCCGTAAAGTGAGTAGTCGATATTCTCCGCCGCCTTCCACCTTGCGGTGTAGGAGTTGAGCATTCTCATGATCTCAAGGCCGAGAGCCTCGCCTTCAGGCTCGGTCAACTTCTTGCCCGAAAGGGCAAGCACGCATTCCCAGAGTCCCGCATAGCCAAGAGAAAGGGTAGAGTAGCCGCCGTAGAGATAATCGTCGATTTTTTCACCCGACTTCAGTCTTGTCAGCGCGCCGTACTGCCAGAGAATAGGTGCGGCGTCGGAGGTTGTACCGAGAAGTCTTTCATGACGGCAGCGAAGCGCGCGGTGGCAAAGCTCCATTCGCTCGTCAAATATCTTTCTGAAGCGGTCCATATCGCCCTCGGCGGACAGACCGATGTCAACGAGGTTTACGGTGACAACACCTTGGTTGAAGCGACCGTAATACTTAGGCTTTCCGTCCTTATCAACGTATGGGGTAAGGAAGGAGCGACAGCCCATACAGGTATAGCACTGTCCGTCCCCGTTCTTATCCACCTTGTTCTGAAGCATAATCTTCTCGGAAATATAGTCGGGAACCATACGCTTTGCGGTGCATTTTGCCGCAAGGCGAGTCAGGTGGTAGAATCTCGAGCTCTCGTGAATATTATCCTCCTCAAGCACGTAGATAAGCTTGGGGAAGGCGGGTGTGATCCATACACCGGCTTCGTTCTTAATTCCCTGAATACGCTGATTCAGAACCTCCTCGATTATAAGAGCAAGGTCAGCCTTCGTACGCTCGTCCTTCGCCTCGCCAAGATACATAAACATAGTGATAAAGGGTGCCTGTCCATTGGTGGTCAGCAGGGTGACAACCTGATACTGTATGCACTGAACACCGCGGTTTATCTCCTCTGCAAGACGCTGCTCGGTGATCTTATCCACCTGCTCGTCGGTGAAGTCAACCCTCGCAGTACTAAGCTCCTCCACGGTTCTTTTTCTCAGCTTCTGTCTGCTGACGTCAACGAAGGGGGCAAGGTGGGTAAGGCTGATGGACTGACCGCCGTACTGATTTGATGCGACCTGGGCGATGATCTGCGCCGCAATATTACAGGCAGTGGAAAAGCTCTTCGGCTTCTCAATAAGAGTGCCACTGATAACCGTTCCGTTCTGCAGCATATCCTCAAGATTTACCAGGTCGCAGTTGTGCATATGCTGTGCAAAGTAGTCGGCATCGTGAAAGTGGATAATACCCTCCTCGTGTGCCTTTACTATATCTGGTGGCAGGAGAATTCTGCGTGTCAGATCCTTTGAGACCTCGCCTGCCATATAGTCGCGCTGAATGGAGTTGACGATGGGATTTTTGTTGGAGTTCTCCTGCTTTAAGTCCTCATTCGAGCATTCGATAAGCGACATAATGCGCTCGTCGGTGGTGTTGGACTTACGCACAAGCTCGCGGGTGTAGCGATAGGTTATGTAGGTCTTTGCAAGCGTAAAGGCACCGAGGGACATTATCTCCCTCTCCACCATATCCTGTATCTCCTCCACCTCGCAGGCGCGGCAGAGCTTCTCGCATTTCTCGGTCACGCGATCGGTTATTCCGCTTATCTGCTCTAAGCTTATGCGGTGTATAGGCTCGACAGCATCGTTTGCCTTACAGACAGCGGCGTATATCTTGCTTTTGTCAAAGAGCGCCTCAGCACCGTTTCTTTTGATTATTTTCATATTGTTATCCTTAAATTTTTATCATTATTTTTATCTTTGTAGGTATATTATATAACATATATAACTTTTTTGTCAATATAGTTTTATAGGTGAAAAATAAAAAATGATTAAAGAAAAAACTGTTCTTTCGCTAGTTGGCAGAACGCCAATAGTGCGACTTTATGAAATTGAAAAGTATTTTGACCTGTCTGCCAGACTGTACGCAAGTCTTGAGAGCTACAATCCGTCGGGCTCGGTGAAGGACAGAGCTGCTCTTTTTATGATTCGTGAAGCGCTTGAGAGCGGAAAGCTTCGGGAGGGTGGCGTAGTAATTGAGGCAACCAGCGGAAATATGGGCATATCTCTGTCTATGCTGTCATTGGTGTATAATTATCGCGCGATAATACTGATGCCCAAGAATATGTCAGAGGAGCGGATACGGCTTATCAAATCATACGGAGGCGAGGTCGTGCTGACAAATGCCGATAGAGGAATGTCGGGCGCGATAGATAGGGCAGAGGAGCTGGCGGGAGAGATGCGCGCATTTATTCCCTCGCAGTTTACAAACCGACAAAATCTGCTTGCTCATTACTCTACCACAGGACCGCAGATTTTTCGTGAGCTTTGCGGTGGGGTAGACATCTTTGTATGTGGAGTAGGGACGGGTGGAACAATAGGCGGTGTAGGGCGGTATTTAAAAGAGAAAAGTCCCTCGGTACGTATCTTTGCCGTCGAGCCCTATGAGTCTGCCGTTGTTTCGGGCAGAGGGCGTGGAAGTCACGGAATACAGGGAATTGGCGCAGGTTTTGTTCCGCCGCTTCTCGACCTTGCACTGATAGACGGAGTGATAGCCCCCACCACCGACGAGGCTGTGGAATACCAAAAAATATTGCTTAAAAAGGAAGGGGTTTTAGCAGGAATATCCTCAGGAGCGTCGCTTTTTGGCGCGGTAAAACTTGCCCAGAGGGAAGAAAATAAAGGCAAAAGCATTGTCACACTGTTTGCCGACGGCAGTGAGAGGTATCTCTCGGTCAACTTAGATAAACCTTAAAGAAAAGCGCACAACTTGACATAAAATGTAAATTATGTTATAATTGGACAGATTAATTATGAAGAAAAGGAAGTATTACTATGAACTATAAAATAGTTTCCGACTCATCTTCTGACCTCAGGGAGCTTTCAGAAATTGACTTTGAAAGCGCGCCTCTAAAGATAATAACCGATAACAAGGAATATATTGACGATGCATCACTTGACGTGGTAGGCATGCTTTCGGATCTGAAGACTTATAAGGGAAAATCCCGTTCGTCATGCCCTAATTCCGAGGAGTATTTAAGAGCATTTGGAGATGTGGAAAATATATTCTGTATCACCATCACAAGCAACCTTTCGGGCAGCTTCAATTCGGCATCCATCGCCGCAAAGCAGTACAAAGAGGCTCACCCAGATTGTAATATTCACGTAATCGACAGTCTTACTACAGGTCCGGAGACCGCTCTCGTAATAGAGAAGCTTCGCTCGCTTATCCTTGAAGGCGAGGATTTTGAGAGCATTAAGGAAGAAATTACTGATTATAACACAAATCACACAAGGCTTCTTTTCGCCCTCGAATCTATGCATAATCTTGCTAACAACGGCAGGGTAAATCCCATAGTTGCAAAGATGGCTGGACTTCTCGGTATAAGAGCCATCGGCAGAGCAAGCGACGTCGGAACTCTTGAGATGATCTGTAAGTCAAGAGGTCCCGTTGCTATGGTAAATGACATCTTTGCCAATATGGTAGGCGATGGCTATAAGGGCGGCAGAGTAAAGATACATCACGCGAATAATCTTTCCGCCACAGAACTACTTATTTCAAAAATCAGAGAGAGCTATCCTGATGCGCAGATTGACGTGGGATTTGCGGGTGGACTTTGCTCCTTCTATGCAGAGCAGGGTGGCCTGCTTATCGGATTTGAAATCTAAGTTTTGACAACTTACATTTACAAAAAAGCGCCTTTTTCATCTGAGTTGGCGCTTTTTTCTTTTGGTTGACTGAAGATTTTTGAGATTGAATATTGGCTATTGCATTTTTAAAGATTATATGCTACAATTATTTGTAATTAAAAAATAGAGGAAAGTAATGAAATTTAAAGGAATAATTAAAAGCTATATAGGCGACAGAGCGTTCTATAGGCATACTCTTGCCATAGCAATACCGATGATAATACAGAATGCCGTCACCAATCTTGTCAATCTGCTTGACAACCTTATGGTCGGCTCGCTAGGTACGGAGCAGATGTCGGGTGTCGCTATTGTAAACCAATTTATTTTCGTGTTTAATCTTGCAATATTCGGCGCAATTTCCGGCGCGGGAATCTTCACCGCCCAGTTTAACGGGCGCGGAGATGTCGATGGGGTTCGTCATACCCTTCGAGTGAAGCTGATAATCTGCCTCACCGTCGGTCTTATAGGTGTTGGTATACTGACGGGCTTTGGTGATTTTCTGATAACCACCTTCTTGCATGAGGGCACGGAGGGTGATCTTGCTCTGACGCTTGCATCGGGCGAGGATTACCTTGCATTTATCGTTATCGGACTTATCCCATTTGCTCTGTCTCAGGTATATGCTTCTACTCTGCGTGAAACGGGCGAGACGGTAGTGCCCATGATTGCCAGCGTGGCGTCTATTGCAACCAATTTTATATTCAATCTGCTGCTGATCTTCGGCCTTCTGGGATTCCCCGCCCTTGGAGTTGTCGGCGCGGCTATAGCCACAGCTCTCTCGAGATTCGTAGAGCTTGGAGTTCTTCTCTGTTATACACATATCAATAAGACAAAGTGTCCCTTTGCTGTCGGTGTGTTTAAGAATTTCAGAGTACCCGCAGCCCTTGTAAAGCAGATAATCATTAAAGGCACGCCCATTCTGTTGAACGAGTTGTTCTGGTCGCTTTCTGTCACCGTCAGCAATCAGTGCTATTCCACCCGCGGGCTTGACGTGGTGGCGGCTATGAATATTTCCTTTACTTTGCAGAATCTGCTAAGCGTAGCTTACTTTGCCCTTAGCTCGTCGATAGCCATAATTGTTGGTAATCTCCTTGGTGCAGGTAAGCTCGAGGAGGCGAAGGACACCGATAAAAAGCTGCTTGCCTTTGCGGTATGCGTGGGTTTTGGTATGATGTGTGTTCAGTTTATCGCTTCCCCCTTCTTCCCCCTGCTTTACGAAACCACCGACCAGGTGCGCGCTCTATCTGGCTACGTTCTCAGATGCTTCGCACTTACTATGCCCGCCGCGGCACTTGCCACCTCTACCTACTACACTATCCGTTCGGGCGGCAGAGTGTTTGTCACGATGCTGTTTGACAGCGTTTATGCTTGGGTTGTCGTGATGCCCGTTGTATTCTGTATCGCTTATCTTACAAAGCTTCCTTTTGAGTATTTCCTGCCTATTGTTCTTGTTGTTGAAAACCTGAAGCTTATTCCCGGATTGATTTTGGTGCATAAGGGTATCTGGGTGCGTAAATTAAGCGTGGAATAAGCAAAATTTTGTATTTGTTTTACAAATAAATGAAATTTGTTCATATTTTTCGCCTATAATTATTCTAACTGATCAAAAAAGGAAGAACTGATATGCTTGAATTACGCAATATTACGAAGGACTACATAACCTCCTCGGAGACGGTAAACGCGCTTCGTGGGGTTGATATAGCCTTCCGTGACAGAGAATTCGTTTCGATCCTCGGCCCCTCGGGATGCGGAAAGACCACACTGCTGAATATCGTCGGCGGTCTTGACAGATACACCTCGGGTGACCTGGTTATCAACGGTAAGAGCACGAAGCTCTACCGTGACAGAGATTGGGACGTGTACAGAAACCATCGCGTAGGCTTCATTTTCCAGGCTTACAACCATATTCCTCATCAAACGGTGCTTGGCAACGTAGAGCTTGCGCTCACTATTGCGGGCATTGATAAAGAGGAGAGGGTAAGAAGGGCAAAGGCGGCTCTTGATAAGGTTGGTCTATCCGACCAGTATTACAAACGTCCAAATCAGCTCTCGGGCGGTCAGTGCCAGCGAGTTGCTATCGCACGTGCGCTTGTAAACGAGCCCGAGATACTTCTCGCCGACGAGCCTACGGGCGCGCTTGACACGGTCACCAGCGTGCAGATAATGGAGCTTATCCGTGAGATCGCGGGAGAGCGACTTGTTATTATGGTCACCCACAACCCCGAGCTTGCAGAGCAGTATTCTACGAGAATAGTTAGACTTCTTGACGGTGAGATCATAGAGGACACTAATCCCGTAAGCGAGGAGGAGTACGCCTCTCTCGTTTCTGCGGAAAAGGAAAGAAATGAAATAGCTACTGCCGAAAAGGGTGGCAAAAAGCAGAAGGAAAAGGCAAAGATGTCGGTATTCACTGCCTTCCGCCTCTCCGCGAGAAATCTCGTGTCAAAGAAGGGAAGAACGGCCATGGTCGGCTTCGCGGGCTCTATCGGCATTATCGGTATTGCTCTCGTTCTTGCTTTCTCTGCGGGTATCAAGGGATATATCGCATCAATGCAGGACGATATGCTTTCGGGCAACCCTATAACTATTTCCCAGAATGCCTTTGACCTTGGCGCTATCACAGATATGATGGACGTTGAGGATAAGTTGGATATAATTAAAAATCCGAACAGCGTATATATTTCCTCGGTAATCGAGCATCTTATCAAGACCAGCGAGACCTTTGATACCATGATGGTAGAGAATGAGATTACCAGAGAATATATTGAGTATCTGAAGGCTATGCCAAGCGAGTATTACAACGCTCTTGTGCTCGGCTACGGTCTTGATCTAAACAGAACAATATTTACAGATTTTTATGAGAAGCCCGGTGCTGATGGCAGACATATGTCATTAAAACAGGTGATTGATATCTATAAATCGGTCCTCTCCGATACCGAGTATTCGGATCTTGCATCTATGGTAAACAGCCTTGCTCCCAATCTTTCCCAAGCTCCCTCAAACAAAGATTATATTCTCGACCAGTATGAGATCGTTGCGGGTGAAATCGCAGATGAGGCAGACGAGATCATGCTTGTTCTTGACTCCAACGATGAGCTCACCGATCTGCTTCTTGCAAAGCTTGGTTATTACTCCGAGGCAGAGCTGCTTGAGGTTATCCACAAGTCGTCTGATAAGGACGAAAACGGAGATCCCGTCTACAACGAAGCTCTTTACCGCGAGTATTTCACATACGACGAATTGCTTAATAAGACGCTTACCTGGTATCCTACCGATAGCGTATTTGATACCACCGAGGTCACAATCAGCAATCCTATAACGGGTGATACCACTACTATAGCCCCCGTTTATAAGGGCGAGCTTGAGAGCGCATCCGCCGACGGAATGACGCTTCGCGTGGTTGGTATCCTTGCTCCCAACGACAATATCTCTTACGGTGCGCTTTCCTCCGGCATTTACTACACCGAGGCGCTTACTCAGCACATTCTTGAAACTAACAAGGACTCGGAGTTTATAGACTTCCTCGTTGGCGATCCCGAAAAGGCTGACGAAATGCTTATCAGCTTCACCTATAGCTATGATTATCTGCCCTATGACGCTATTGTTGACGGTGAGATAGTTGGCGAGAGATCCACCAAGGCATCCGAGAGTGTGTTCTCCTATGCAACCAGAGCCTCTATCGCGAGAAATCTCGGTGGCAACGATCTTGCTAACCGAGTAAGTATATATCCCATATCCTTTGATGATAAATCTCTTGTCACAGAGTACCTTGACGCTTGGAATAATGTGGATATTGCCATTACCGTAAACGGTGTGGAGATCCCGGGCGACCAGCGTCGTGAGATCACCTATACCGATACCCTTGAGCTGATCATCAATATGGTTAATACTATGATTGATATCATCTCTTACGCGCTTATTGCCTTCACCTCGATATCCCTTGTGGTTTCTACCGTAATGATCGGTATTATCACCTACGTATCGGTTGTTGAGCGTATCAAGGAGATCGGTGTTATCCGTTCTCTCGGCGGACGTAAGCGTGACGTATCCAACCTCTTCATTGCAGAGACGGCGATTATCGGTATGCTTGCAGGCCTTATCGGCATCGGCGCAACCTATCTGATCTCGGCTATCGTGAACGTTATTCTCACGCCCCTTATCAGTTATCCGAATATCGCGGCGCTTCCCGCGTCTAACGCAGTGTTCCTCGTTTGCCTCAGCATCGTGCTGACTCTTATCTCGGGACTTGCTCCCGCCAAGAGCGCGGCGAATAAGGACCCTGTCGTAGCTTTGAGAACTGAATAAAAAACAAACCATTATTTGAGCGGAGAACATTCACTCTCCGCTCTTTATTATGCATATTGAACAATCAACTCCTGTGTTTGATTATTCATTTTTATGTTCTCACCCCTTGACTTTAAAAATATACTGTGATATAATATTTAAGATAATTTAAATAAATAAGGAGATGTGTATTATGATGGCTTTGTTCCGCGGTGCTCTTGTTTATGATAACGGCTCTATGAAAAAGTCTGATATGCTTTTTGACGGCACTTCTCTTTCTGTTTTTGCAGGGGATGTGTCCGCTTTTGACTCTTCCTCTGTTTTTGATAATGTTGTTATTTTGCCCGGTTTTTGTGATGTCCACGTACATCTCAGAGAGCCGGGCTTTTCTTATAAGGAGACTATTGCCTCGGGTACGGCGGCGTCTGCGCGCGGAGGTTATACCGCGGTATGCTCGATGCCTAACCTGAATCCTACACCCGACTGCCGTGAGAATCTTGAAACTCAGCTTGAGATAATAAGGCGGGATGCCTGTATAGCCGTCTACCCCTACGGAACGATTACGATGGGCGAGGCGGGCGAGAGTCTTGCCGACCTTTCGGCTATGGCGAATGACGTTATCGGCTTCTCGGATGACGGACGGGGTGTTCAGTCGGAGGAAATGATGCTTTCGGCTATGAGGGAGGCAAAGTCACTCGGCAAGATGATAGTCGCGCACTGTGAGGATAATTCCTTGCTTCGCGGGGGATATATCCACGACGGCGATTACGCCCGACAGCACGGTCATCGCGGAATCTGCTCGGAGAGTGAGTGGGGACCGATCGAGAGGGATATGGAGCTTGTCCGCAAGAGCGGATGCTCTTACCACATCTGCCACGTGTCTACGAAGGAAAGCGTGGAAATAATCCGACGTGCAAAGGCGGAGGGCCTTGACGTCACCTGCGAGACGGGACCGCATTATCTGCTGCTTGACGACTCGCATCTGCAGGAGCACGGACGCTTCAAGATGAATCCACCCCTCAGATCACCCGAGGACAGAGAGGCAATGCTTCGCGGTCTGCTTGACGGAACTGTAGATATGATAGCCACCGACCACGCACCACACTCGGCAGAGGAAAAGGGACGCGGACTTGAAAAGAGCGCTATGGGAGTTGTGGGAATTGAAACCGCCTTCCCCCTGCTTTACACGAATCTTGTCAAGACGGGAATACTTACTATGGAAAGGCTCTGCGAGCTTATGTCGGTTGTTCCTAGAAAGAGGTTTAATATTAATAGCGATGCAGGCTTTACGGTCTTTAAGCTGGATGAAAAATATAAGATAAACCCTGAGGACTTCTTGTCCCGGGGCAAGTCAACCCCCTTTGAGGGTGACGAGGTATACGGCAAATGTCTGCTTACGGTATACGAGGGCAGAGCGGTATACTCTGATTTAGTATAATTTGGGAGGAAAATAAAATGGCAAAGAGAACAGATATAAAGAGAATTATGATAATCGGCTCGGGACCTATCGTTATCGGTCAGGCAGCTGAATTTGACTACGCAGGCACACAGGCTTGTCTTGCGCTTAAGGAGGAGGGATACGAGGTCGTTCTCGTAAACTCAAACCCTGCTACCATTATGACCGATACCGCTATTGCGGACAAGGTGTATATGGAGCCTCTTACTCTTGAATATATTGCTAAAATTTTGAGATACGAGCGTCCCGATGCTATTCTTCCGGGTATCGGCGGTCAGACCGGACTTAACCTTGCTATGCAGCTTGAGAAGAAGGGCATTCTAAAGGAGTGTCGCGTAGAGCTTCTCGGCACAAGCTCGGAGTCTATCGAGAGGGCAGAGGACAGAGAGCTGTTCAAGGAGCTTTGCCAATCTATCGGCGAGCCTACCATTCCCTCCGAGATCACCTATAATCTTGAGGAGGCAAAGGCTGCTGCGGCAAGGATCGGCTACCCCGTAGTTCTTCGTCCTGCGTTTACCCTTGGCGGTACGGGCGGTGGCTTTGCCAATAACGAGGAGGAGCTTGTTGAGATTGGTATAAACGCGTTTAAGCTTTCTCCCGTGCATCAGGTTCTTATTGAGAAGAGCGTTAAGGGATATAAGGAGATCGAGTTTGAGGTTATGCGTGACGGCAGCGATCATGCCATCACCATCTGTGGTATGGAGAATATCGACCCCGTTGGCGTTCACACGGGCGATCCTATAGTTGTTGCGCCTATTATGACTCTCTCCGAAAAGGACAAAAAGATGCTCAACGATTCGGCTATCAAGCTGATCAAGGAGCTTAAAATCGAGGGTGGATGCAATGTTCAGTTTGCATTAAACCCCGAAACCAGCGAGTATTATCTTATAGAGGTCAACCCCCGAGTTTCCAGATCCTCTGCTCTCGCGTCAAAGGCGTCGGGTTATCCCATTGCCCGCGTGACCGCGAAGATCGCAGTTGGTATGACTCTTGAGGAGATCAAGATCGCCAACACAAACGCGGCTTTTGAGCCTCGCCTCGACTACGTTATCACAAAGCTTCCCAGATTCCCATTCGATAAGTTCACCGCAGCCTCCAACACCCTTGGCACGCAGATGAAGGCGACGGGTGAGATCATGGGCATTGGATCTACCCTTGAGGAGAGCTTGCTTAAGGGAATCCGCTCGCTTGAAACGGGTGTATATCACCTTTACCACCATAAATTTGACCCTATGACCGACGGTGAGATCAAGGAATATCTCACTCAGTTCAGAGATGACAACATCTTTGCTATCGCAGAGCTGTTCCGCCGCGGTGTCGGTGTTGAGGAGATTCACGAGATCACTAAGATCACCTCCTTCTTCCTTGAGAAGATCAAAAATATCATTGATTACGAGGAGATCCTTAAGGAAAATCGCGATGCGCACACCCTTCGTGAGGCAAAGCAGATGGGCTTCTCCGACAAGTATCTCGCGAAGCTCTGGGGATGGACAGAGAAGCAGGTTATGGATTACCGCCGTAAGTGGAACGTGCTTCCTGCATTCCGTATGGTTGACACCTGCCACACAAACGCGTATATTCCTTACTTCTACTCCTCCTACAGCGGAGAGAATACCTCTATCCTTACCGATAAGAAAAAGATCGTTGTGCTTGGCGCAGGACCTATCCGTATCGGTCAGGGCGTAGAGTTTGACTACTCCACCGTTCACGCGGTTTCTACTATCAAGAAGTCGGGCTACGAGGCTATTATCATCAACAATAATCCCGAGACCGTTTCTACAGATTATACCACGGCGGACAAGCTCTACTTCGAGCCTCTGACCACCGAGGACGTTATGAATATTATTGAGTTTGAGAAGCCTGAGGGCGTTATTGCATCTCTGGGTGGACAAACAGCTATCAATCTTGCAGCTCCCCTTGATGCTCTTGGAGTTAAGATTATCGGTACGGATTGCGCCGCTATTGATAAGGCGGAGAACAGAGATGCCTTTGAAAAGCTTCTTAAGGAGCTTGGCATTCCTCAGCCTGAGGGAAGCGCGGTCACCAACATTGAGGATGGCGTAGCCACTGCCGCGAGAATCGGTTATCCTGTGCTTGTTCGTCCCTCCTTCGTTCTTGGCGGTCGCGCTATGCAGATCGTTGCCAATGAGGAGCAGCTTCGCCACTATCTTAAGACCGCCGTTGAGATCGACGAGGACAAGCCCGTTCTCGTTGATAAATACATCAGCGGTAAGGAGGTAGAGGTTGACGCTATCTGCGACGGTCGCAACGTGTTTGTTCCCGGTATTATGGAGCTCGTAGAGCGCACGGGTATCCACTCGGGTGACTCTATAAGCGTTTATCCCGCCTTCTCTATCTCCAATAAGGTTAAGGGAACTATTCTTCAGTATGCGAAGAAGCTCGGTCTTGGTATAGGAATTGTTGGTCTTTACAATATTCAGTTCATCGTTGATAAAAATGACGAGGTTTATATTATCGAGGTTAACCCCCGTTCCTCAAGAACCGTTCCCTTCCTCTCGAAGGCAACCGGCTACAGCCTTGCTGATATCGCTACCGAGTGTATTCTCGGTAAGACCTTAAAGGAGCAGGGAATCTTCGACCTTTATCCCGAAGAGAAGAAGAGATGGTACGTTAAGGTACCCGTGTTCTCCTTCAACAAGCTTCGCGGTCTTGACGCATACCTCTCTCCTGAGATGAAGTCAACGGGTGAGGCTATCGGCTACGACGATAAGTATTATCGCGCTCTTTATAAGGCGCTGCAGGCGTCCGGTATGCATCTTCAGAATTACGGCACCGTTCTTGCTACTATCGCCGATTGCGATAAGAATGAGGCACTTCCTCTTATCCGCCGCTTCTACAATCTTGGATTTAACATCGAGGCTACTAAGGGAACTGCAATATTCCTTAAGGAAAACGGTATCCGCACCCATGTGCTGAAGAAGCTGTCCGATGGCTCGGAGGAAATTGCGGACTCTATCCGTCAGGGACATATCGCCTACGTTATTAACACCTCCGACTCCTCCTCGTCCGGTGTCACTCGCGATGGCTTTGAGATCAGAAAGTACGCGACCGAGAACAATGTGACTGTGTTCACCTCTCTCGATACCGTTCGCGTGCTGCTTGACGTCCTTGAGGAGACCACGCTCACGATCTCAACGATTGACGCTTGATAAATGCATAACGCAGAATTGAATGGATGGTAAAATGAAAAATTCTGTTTTTACAATAACAAAAAACGATAAATTGACAAGCAATGTTTACATTATGACCTTGAAAGGTGATACAGAAGGTATCAGATGCGGTCAGTTTGTAAATATAAGGCTTGACGGACTCTACCTGCGCAGACCTATTTCCGTCTGCGATTGTGAGGGTGACTTGCTGACTCTTATTTATAAGGTGGTTGGTAAGGGCACCGAGCAGATGAGCGAAATGGCGGCAGGAGAAAGCCTTGACCTGCTTACAGGTCTTGGCAACGGCTATGACCTTACAAAATCGGGTGATGCGCCTCTGCTTATCGGCGGCGGCGTTGGCGTCCCCCCTATGTATATGCTCTGCCGAGAGCTTATTCGCGAGGGCAAAAAGCCTACCGTTATCCTCGGCTTCAACAAGGCGGACGAGGTGTTCTATAAGAATGAGTTTGAGGCGCTTGGCGCGAGGGTTCTCGTTGCTACCGCCGACGGCTCTATGGGTATAAAGGGCTTTGTCACCAACGCTATGGATGGGCTTGATTACAGCTACTTCTATACCTGCGGTCCCGAGCCTATGCTAAGGGCGGTTTATAAAGCATCTGCAACAAGCGGTCAGTTCTCCTTTGAGGAGAGAATGGGATGCGGCTTCGGCGCCTGTATGGGTTGCTCGTGTAAAACCATTACGGGATATAAGAGAATTTGCAAGGAAGGCCCCGTGTTGGAAAAGGAGGAGATACTGTTTTGAGTTCAGAGTTCAGAGTTCAGAGTTCAGAGTTTAATACCAAGGTAGATCTTCTCGGTATCGAGCTTGATAATCCTATAATTCCCGCGTCGGGCACCTTCGGCTTCGGCTATGAGTTTGCGGAGATATATGATATAAATATTCTCGGTACATTCTCCTTTAAGGGTACGACAAGAGAGGCGAGATTTGGCAACCCCACCCCCAGAATTGCAGAATGCTCCGTAGGTATGATCAATGCTGTCGGACTTCAGAATCCAGGCGTTGACAAGGTTATCTCAGAGGAGCTTCCCAAGCTGAAAAAATGCTTTAGTAAGCCTGTTATGGCAAACGTTTCGGGCTTCTCTATCGAGGAGTACATACACACCTGCGCGCTTATTGATAAAGAGGAGCAGGTGGGCTGGATCGAGGTAAACATCTCCTGCCCCAACGTTCACGGCGGAGGTATGGCGTTTGGCACAAGCCCCGAAGGCGCAGCCGAGGTCGTTCGCTCGGTAAAGGCGGTCACCACAAAGCCGATTATCGTTAAGCTCTCGCCCAACGTCACCGACATCGTGGCTATTGCAAAGGCTTGTGAGGCGGCGGGCGCTGACGGCATCAGTCTTATCAATACTATGCTCGGTATGAGAATTGACCTTCGCACCAGAAAGCCTGTAATTGCTAACAAGATGGGTGGCTTCTCGGGGCCCGCAATCTTCCCCGTGGCAGTCAGAATGGTATATCAGGTTGCCCACGCAGTAAATATTCCCGTTATCGGTATGGGTGGCGTTTCCTCTGCCGAGGACGTTATAGAAATGATGCTTGCGGGAGCTACTGCGGTTGAGGTCGGCGCGGCAAACCTTGTCGATCCTCTTGCCTGCAAAAGAATTATCGAGGATCTTCCTCGGGTAATGAAAAAATACGAAATTAATGATTTAAAAGATATAATAGGAGGAGTACAGTAATGGGAAAGGACGTAATTATTGCCTGCGATTTTGACAGTGCAGAGAAGACCTTTGCTTTTCTTGACAAATTCACCGACACAAAGCCCTTCGTGAAAATCGGCATGGAGCTTTACTATGCAGAGGGACCCTCTATCGTAAGAGAGATTAAGAGAAGAGGACATAAGATCTTCCTCGATCTCAAGCTTCACGATATCCCCAACACAGTTAAAAAGGGTATGGCTGTTCTGTCAAGACTTGACGTGGATATGACAAATCTCCACGCGGCAGGAACCAAGAGAATGATGCAGGCGGCTATTGAGGGCCTTACCCGTCCCGATGGCACAAGACCTATACTTATCGCGGTCACCCAGCTGACCTCCACCGATCAGGAATCTATGGAAAACGATCTTCTCATCAAGGAGCCTATTGACAAGGTTGTTATGCACTATGCCTCCTGCGCTAAGGAAGCGGGACTTGACGGCGTAGTTTGCTCTCCCCTCGAGGCGGGTAAGGTACACGACACCTGTGGCAAGGATTTCGTCACCGTCACCCCCGGTGTTCGTTTTGCTGACGGCGATATTGGCGACCAGAAGAGAGTTATGACTCCCGCCGAGGCAAATAGAATCGGCTCTGATTATATTGTTGTTGGTAGACCTATTACCGCGGCAGAGGATCCTGTTGCGGCATATAACAGATGTGTAAGAGAATTTGTTGATTAATTAAACTCGCGCAAGGCGCGAACTTCACTTGACTAATGTCAAACTTCACTTACCGAAGGTGAACTTCACTTTTGCGAAGCAAAAACTTCACCTTTTTGGGTGAGATATAGTTTGAAACGGTGAAGTTGCGTCGGCATAATTCAGACACGAAGGAGTAATATTCATGGACATTGTTAAATTTAAAACCATGCTTTCTGAAAAAGTTGTCGGATCAATGATGAGTTTTATGGAAGAATGCGGTGAAGATGCGTATTTTACCGGAGAGGACGTGGCGAAGTGCGAAGCGATTCTCACTCACTATTTAGAATCTCTGGCAAAACTAACCAACCCTACGAATCAGGAGATTATGGACTGTGTTCAAAAAACAGTTTTGGATCTGAATCAGTTAAATGAGGATACCGATTACTCCATGATAGAGACAGAAGAACGCGAAAATATCTGGGAGTTGATACAAACCAGCGCAGTGGAATGTGGTCTTCAGAATCCCGCAGATGACATCACAGAAGAGTGGCGTGAATGGTAATCTGACAAACACAGAATATTGGAGGATATATAAATGGAACAATACAAGAGAGAATTTATACAGTTTTTAGAGGGAGCAGGCGTGCTCAAGTTCGGTGATTTCACTGCAAAGAGCGGCAGAAAGATCCCCTATTTCATCAACGCGGGCGAGATCAAGACAGGCGACCAGATCGCAAAGCTTGGCGAGTTCTATGCAAAGGCTTATCTCGAGAAGGTTGGCAACAAGAAGTCGGTGCTTTACGGTCCCGCATACAAGGGTATTTCCATAGCCGTTTCCGCGGCTGTCGGTCTTTCCAAGCAGGGACTTGACCTCCCCTTCTTCTTCAACCGTAAGGAAGCCAAGGATCACGGCGAGGGCGGCGTTTTCGTAGGCTACAAGCCTCAGGCAGGCGAAGAGATCGTTATTGTTGAGGACGTTATCACCGCAGGCACTGCAATCCGCGAGTCTATGGAGATCCTTTCCCCCCTTGATGCAAAGGTAATCGCTACCTTCGTTATGGTTGACCGTAAGGAAAAGGGCAAAGGCGAGAAGTCTGCTATGGCAGAGGTCGGTGAGGAGTTCGGCTTCCCGGTATACTCGGTAGTTGACGTATACGATATTATCGAGTATCTCTCGGAGGACGAGAAGAACGTTGAGAACGTAGAGAGAATTAAAAACTACCTTTCCGTTTGGGGTGCAACCAAATAAAATTTATTTAAAACAAGGAGTAGCTATGAGAAACCTTGTAAACATACTTGATCTTTCGGTAGAGGAGATCGACGGACTTGTCCGTCTTGCCTCGGATATAATGAAAAATCCCCACGTCTATGCCGATAGCTGTAAGGGAAAGATCCTTGGTGCGCTATTTTTTGAGCCGTCGACGAGAACCCGCCTATCCTTTACCTCGGCTATGATGAGCCTTGGCGGTCAGGTGCTTGGCTTTGACCAGGCGGCATCCTCTTCGGTTGCAAAGGGAGAAACTGTGGCTGACACTATCAGAATGGTAAGCGCATATTCGGACATTATCGCTATGCGTCATCCTAAGGAGGGCGCGCCTATCGTGGCGTCAAGAGTTGCTACCGTTCCCATTATCAACGCGGGCGACGGCGGTCACTTCCACCCCACCCAGACGCTGACCGACCTGCTTACCATATATAAGAAAAAGGGCCGCTTTGATAACCTTGTTATCGGTGTCTGTGGCGACCTGAAGTATGGCAGAACGGTACATTCGCTTATCGCGGCTATGTCGAGATATGATAACGTGCGATTTGTGCTTATCTCTCCCGAGGAGCTTGCGCTGCCCGATTACGTTAAGGACGATCACCTCTTTACAGGCGGCTGTGAGTATGTGGAGACCGAGAATCTTGAGAGCGCAATTCCTTCCCTTGATATTCTCTATATGACGAGAATTCAGGCAGAGCGCTTTGAAAACCGCGAGGATTACGAGCGCCTGAAGGATGCCTACGAGCTTACCGCTGATAAGCTCATAATGGCAAAGGAGGATCTGTCTATTATGCATCCCCTCCCCCGTGTCACCGAGATAAACGTAAACGTGGACGACGATCCGAGAGCTCACTACTTTGATCAGGCGATGTACGGCAGATACATAAGAATGGCGCTTATCCTTATGCTCCTGGGTACCAAGGGTATTGACGATCGCCGACTTGAGGGCAAACCCCGCCGCGGTGCAGTATGCCAGAATCCCCATTGCATCACCCGCACCGAGCGCGGCATCAAAAAGCTCTTTGATGAGTACGGCAAGTGCGTATATTGTGATCAGTATCTCGAATAAAATGCAGAATGCAGAACAAAAAAGGAACGGCTTTGTCCGTTCCTTTTCTACATTTTAATATATTAAATATTAAACTCCCGAATATGCAGCGAAGCCGCAGTCGATAGGAAGCACAACGCCTGTGATAGCGGATGCAGCCTTATCGTCGGTGAGGAAGAAGAGACCGCCGAGAAGCTCCTCGGAGTCTACGAAGCGTCCCATAGGAGTTCCGTTAAGGATCTTTGCGCTACGGGCTGTGGGAGTGCCGTCCTCGTTGAAGAGAAGAGCACGGTTCTGGTTGGAAACAAGGAAGCCGGGAGCAATTGCGTTGCAGCGGATGCCTGTTCCTGCAAAGTGGGTTGCAAGCCACTGGGTAAAGTTGGAGATACCTGCCTTTGCAGCAGAGTATGCGGGGATCTTAGTGAGAGGAATGTAAGCGTTCATAGAGGAAATGTTAAGAATATTTCCGCACTTTCTCTCTACCATATCCTTTGCAAAGGTCTGGGTGGGAAGAAGAGTACCCTGGAAGTTGAGCTTGAATACGAAGTCAACACCGTTGGGATCGAGATCGAAGAAGGACTTGCCGCCCTCCTTAGCCTCGTGCTGATACTCGTTATCGGTGGTCGCTCTGGGGTTGTTGCCGCCTGCGCCGTTTACGAGAATGTCGCAAGGACCGAGATCCTTGAGCACTGCCTGGTGTACCTCCTCAAGAGCCTGCGCGTCAAGCACATTTGCCTTGTAGCCAATGCAGGTAAAGCCTTCAGCGGTAAGCTCCTCAGCAAGCTTTTTTACAGCATCCTCGTTAAGGTCGAGAGCAGCCACCTTTGCGCCAGCCTGAGCGTAAGCACGAGCCATATCGCCGCAGAGAACGCCGCCTGCACCGGTGACAACTACTACCTTACCGGAAAAATCTACGTTAAGGGGAAGATTGATCATTTTTATATGCCTCCAAAATTATTTTTCATCAAGCTTTTCAAGCATATCCCATACGCCGAGCATATACATAATGCCGAGCGCGCGGTCGTACAGACCGTAGCCGGGACGCACGTTTCCGGGCTTCTCATCCCAGAGATGTCTGCCGTGGTCGGGACGGATGTAGCCGTTATAGCCACAGTCGTGGTAAGCCTTGAGGATCTCAAGAATACCTGTGTCACCGTCGCAATCTCTGTGGCTCGCCTCGGAGAAGTCGCCATTGGGGAAGTGCTTTACGTTTCTGATATGAGCGAAAGCGATTCTGTCGCAGTGCTTTCTTACGATCTCCGCAACGTTGTTCTCAGGGTTAGCGTTAAGGCTACCAGAGCAGAGAGTAAGACAGTTGTAGGGATCGTCAACCATAGAGAGGAAGCGGTCGATGCTGGGACCGTCAACAAGAAGACGGGGCAGACCGAAGATATCCCATGGCGGATCGTCCATATGAATAGCCATCTTGATGTCGCACTCGCGGCAGGTGGGCATAATTGCCTCGAGGAAGTACTTAAGGTTAGCCCAAAGCTTCTCGTGGTCAACGTCTGCGTAATCCTTGAAGAGCTGATCAAGCTTTGCCATTCTCTCGGGCTCCCAGCCGGGGAAGGACATATTGTACTTCTCGGTGAAGTCGAGAATGTACTGAGCCATTGCGTTGTAGTCATCCTGGATCATACCCTTCTCGTAGAAGAGAGCGGTAGAGCCGTCGCCAACCTCGTGGAAGAGATCGGATCTCGTCCAGTCGAAGATGGGCATGAAGTTATAGCAGATTACCTTTACGCCGAACTTGGAAAGGTTGCGGATGCACTGCTTGTAGTTTTCAATATACTTATCTCTGGTGGGCAGACCGATCTTGATGTCGTCGTGAACGTTTACCGACTCAACAACGTCACCGTTAAAGCCGTGTGCGTGGAGCTGATCCATTACAGCGGCTATCTCCTCCTCGGTCCAGATCTCGCCGGGCATCTTGCCGTGAAGCGCCCAAACGATACCCTCAACACCGGGAATCTGCTTGATGTCAGACAGCTTGATACGGTCATTACCCTCGCCGTACCAACGGAATGTCATTTGCATAATTTTTTCTCCTTTTCGGATTTAATTAGTTTTCCTTCTTGGGTTTAGGTGCCTTGATGCGATTAAGCTTCTTATTGAGATCGAGAAGCTCTTCTTTTGTGAACTCCTTGTTCATCATACCGCCCGCCATGGTGAGCAGACGAAGAACGGTAAAGCCGTTCATCATAGCCATCATATCGGGAGTCACCTCAAAGCCCATAGCCTTCGGCTTCTCACCCTTCTTCTTGTTGCCGCCGAGCATCTTGCCCATCAGCTTCATAAAGATCATCTTGCCGCGGAAGGTGGAGATAACCTGTCCCATTTTGGAGTTGAGCGAAAGGCGTCCCTCGATCTCGTTGATGTCGAACCAGTTAAGGATAGCGCCCTTCTCAACAAGGCGGTAAGCCTCGTTGAACTTCTCAACCTTATTGATAACGCTCTCGTCGGTGCATTCGCCCGCAACAGCCTTTAGGTTGGAGGTGCCAACGTTCTTAACGTTGAAGTAGAAGAAGTGATTGTCAGAGGTCTTCTTGCCAACAGACTCGCCGTTAACGAAGAGCTCAACCTCGGGAAGGTTGGAGTAAACGGTAACCTTGGTCACGTCCTCAACTCTGTCAACGTATCTCTTGGAGCAAAGGTGAACGAAGGGAGCCTCTGCAGGATCGCGGAGCCAAGCCTTGTAAGCGTAGAAGGAGTCCTTCTTGTACTTACGGTCCATGGTCATAAGACCCTTGTGGTTCTGTCCGTTCTCGCCGCCCTCTGCGCGTGCGTCAGCGCCAAAGTCGAACATATTCCATACGTGGGTAGCCCACATGTACTTTCTGGAGTAGAGCTGCTTGATAAGCTCCTCGTGGTAGTATGACTGATACTCCTCGGTGTAGTCGCCCTGACGGGGATCGGAGGTGTGCCAGTTAAGCGCCTCACAGCCGTACTCGGAGCAACCGATCGGAATAGAGGGATGCATAGCGTGGAACTTGTCGAACCAGGGGCCGTTCATAGATGTATCGCCACCGTACCAGCCGAAGTAGTGGTTGTAGGAAACCACGTCGGGAATCTGGAGGTAGGGATCGTCCATCTTGGTCATAGAAACTGCCGCCACGGTGGTGAGACGGGTTTTATCCATGCTGTGACAGATGTCGTTAAGTATGTTGTGGTTCTCGAGAAGATCAGGGGTAGAGCCGCTGATGGTGATCTCGTTAGAGAGGCCCCATACTACGATAGAGGGGTGGTTGTAGTTCTGAGAAACAAGCTCCTTCATCTGAGTGATGGTGTTCTCGCGGCCTGTAGGCATATGCTTGGAGATATAGGGAATCTCCGCCCAGATAACCATACCGTACTCGTCGCAAAGATCGTAGAAGTACTGATCGTGCTGGTAGTGTGCAAGACGGATGGTGGTGCAGCCAACCTCAAAGATGTACTCCATATCCTCCTTGTGATGCTCGGGAAGAAGCGCATTACCGAAGCCGAGTCTGTCCTGGTGACGGGATACACCGCGAAGGGGATATTCCTCGCCGTTAAGATAGAAGCCCTTTTCGGGATCAATCTTGAAGGTACGGCAGCCGAAGCGGGAGCATACGTTGTCCACGATCTCATCACCCTCAACGATCTCAGCCTCACAGCAGTAGAGGTAGGGGTCGCGGCGTCCGTGCCAGAGGTGAACGTCCTTGATCTCAAAGACTACGGTCTTGTCGGTGGTAACGATCTTCTGAAGCTCGTTTTCTTCTTTATCGTAAAGGGTGTAAGCAATCTGCTGTCCCTCTTTAAGCTCGTTTACGAAAACCTCAACCTCAACCTTGGCATCCTTGCCCTCAATATTGGGAGTGATCTTGATACCGGGCGCACCCCAGTAATCAAGGTCAAAGTGGTTGTCGGCAACAGTCACGATATAAACGTCACGGTACAGACCGCCGTAGAAGGTAAAGTCTGCCATCTGAGGATAAACGGTGTCGTTGGGCGCGTTGTCAACAACGATAGCCAGCGTGTTGTCACCCTCGTGAAGATGGGAGGTAAGATTTACTCTCCAGGTGGAATAACCGCCGTCGTGGTGAGCGAGATGCTCGCCGTTTAAGTACACGTCTGCGGAGGAGTTAGCGCCGCGGATCTCAAGGTAGTGATTGCCCTCGCCAAGCTCGTCCTTGTTGATATTCTTGGAATAAACGCAGCTTCCGCGGAAGTAAAGACCGCCGTCATAACCATCCTCGTTATTCCAGGTATGGGGCAGGGTTACGGGAACCGCACCCTCGGTCACAGCGGGATCAGTGCAGTCCTTAACGAACTGCCAACCCTCGTTGATCTTGAGTATTTTTCTCATAATATGCTCCTTTATGATTTTACTTTTATATATTCGCCATCTTTAATTATAACAAACTTATATAAGTAAAATCAATAATATAAGATAAAAAATATGTTAATTAATTTAAAAAGCGCAGCGCCCGACGGTGTTTTTTGTCGGACGCCGCGAAAAAATCACTCGTCTGAGATTAAATTTTATAGTTAATTATGCTTCCTCAGCAACCTCTGCGGGAGCCTCTGCAGCGTGGCGTGCAGCAAGATCTTCCTTCATTGTAGCAAGAGTCTTCTTGTCAATGTTGTAGATAACAGCAACGCCTACGAACTGGCATACCGCACTGAGAGTATAGAGACCTGCAACGAGCCAGCAAAGATTTGCTGCTGTTTCTGCGGACTGACCGATAGTACCGAGAGCAGAGTCATAACCGATGAGGGAAGTACCCATAATAGCGATAACTGCTGCGGGGCCAACACCCTGAGCCAGCTTTCTGAAGAAGGAGTGAAGAGCGTAAACAACGCTTTCCTCTCTCTTACCGAACTTCCACTCCTGGTAGTCGATAGCATCACCCATCATAGCCCAGGATACGCAGTTATAGAAGCCCATGCCGAGACCGAAGAAGATAAGGCCTACCATGTAAACTATAAGCTGGATGCCCTTGGGGCAGAGGGGGAAGATAAGAAGGATAGCACTGCCGATAAGGCCTGCGATAGAACCGATAGAAGCAACCTCTTTCTTACCGTACTTCTTTACGAGCTTTGTAGCAAAGGGCATAAAGATGAACATAGGAAGGAAGCCTATCATCATTACAAGACCGGAAAGGGAAGCCTGACCGAAGTGAGTTGCGAACATGATGGTGTTAGCGGTAGAAGCAGACTGCATACCAAGGAACATACCCATAGCAGCGATAGTACAACCAACCGCGGGACGGTTCTTCATAAAGGTACCAAGAGACTTGATAAGGTTAACCTTTTCGCCACTCTCCTGGTTGAGCTGTGCATACTCATTGCCACGGATGGTGATGTTCTTGATCATAAGCATGAAGAATACGAAGCCGATAACGCCCATGATGAGAGCTGCCCAGAATACCATGCCGCCCTCGAGAACTTCGATCTGACCGCCGGTAAGGGGGCTAAGTACTGCATCACCGGGCTTGTAAGCCTCGCCGGTAAGGGGATTCTTGAGGAAGTTTTCAATAGCAAACTTATCTTCTGCACCCTCGGGAATCTCGATTCTGTCAAGGAACCAACCGGGGTTCTTGGGATCGAATGTAACCTTATTCCAGATAAGCATGGGAAGGATAACACCGGGAAGCATACCGCCAACTGCGCCGCCGATGGATCTGAATACGGAGAGAGAAGCTCTTTCCTGATCGTCCTCGGTAACGATGTTAAGCATGGTGCCGTAAGGAACGTTTGCCATTGTGTAAGCCGCATCCCATACAACGTATCCAAGGATGAAGAGAACAGCCTTGATTACCTCGGGAGCCTTGGGGAAGGGAAGGAATACTGCTGCGCCACCTACGAGGAGACCGATAGCACCGATAAAGATGTATGTCTTATACTTACCCATTTTATACTTTCTCTTGTCATTGTCGATAAGAGAACCGATGATGGGGTCATTAATTGCATCCCACGCCTGAACGATAAGAAGAAGGAGTGAGAAGAGGCCTGTTTCCATCATCATGTAAACGAGCCAGAAGGTCTGAACTGTTCCCTTGAGGGAGAAGCTCATGTTACAGCCAAGGTCGCCTGCAGCATACGCGAGCTTATCGCGGATACCGAACTTACGATGGCCGTTTGCGTCAAGTTGAACTTGCTTTGCCATTTTTTGTTTCCTCCAAAAATATTTATTTATATTTGCGCAACATTATTATAACAAATCCTTTACATATTTAGCAAGCCCCAAAAGTGCCACTTGTGTGACACCCCTACACAAAAAAAGCGAAGCGAATTTAGTCATAATATATAGATTGTGAATGATATTCAGTCAAAAATGGTAAAAAATTGAAAAACACTTGACTATTTTTTGTAAATAAATTATAATAAAATAAAGTATGATTTAATCGGAGGAAGTATGTACAAGCTTTGTAAGACCGAGGAATCAAGCAAAAGACAAAGAGATATCGAAAACGTTCTTCTTCAGCTGATGAGGGAAAAGCGGTATGACGATATATCGGTCAGCGAGATATGCGAGAGGGCGAATATGCCGAGAAAGTCCTTTTACAGATACTTTGACGGCAAGGATGGAGCTATGCAGTCGCTTCTCTATCATAACATTACCGATTTCCACGCTTTTTCTATGGGAAGCGACAAGAAGGAAAAGCGAACTCTCAGCGGAGAATTTGAGGAGTTTTTCCTCTTCTGGAAGGAAAAGCGTGATTTTCTCGAGGCGTTTGACAAGAGCAAGCTTATCGGACTTTTAGTTGAGCATTCCACAAGCTACGCTATGAGCGAGTTTATCAACATTAGGAAGTTCTTACCTGAGGGCGACGACAGAGAGAAGGTTCACGTCTTTCAGTTTACCATTTGCGGTCTTATGACGCTTACTGTTGATTGGTACCGATCGGGCTATGCCGAGAGTGTTCCCGAAATTGCAAGAACTGCCGCAAGACTTATCAGCAAGCCTCTGTTCCCGGACCTTGATAAAATGGGAATTCAGACCTAAAATGTAAATAAAAGGTTGCAAAATCAACAATTTTGCAACCATTTTTATTATAAAAACGCGCTATTTATTTTTAAAAAACTGATACAGATAGCAGGGCAACATGCCGTTGTAAAGCTTTCTCACCTTGTCTGCCTTTCTGCCGTAGAAGCGTTCGAATGAGGGGTGTGAGGTTATCACGTACACCTGCCAGGGTGAGAGTGATCGGAAGTGAACTCCCATCTCGCGGTAGAGCTGCTCCACCTCTCTGAGAGTACCGAGCCTCTCGCCGTATGGGGGATTACAAACGATAGTTCCCCGTCTTCCTTCGGCGGATATGGTCATCGCATCCTGGCGGAACACCTTAACCACGTCGCTGACGCCTGCGAGCCTTGCATTTTTCTCTGCCAAAGCGACCGCGCTCGTGTCTATATCCGAGGCAAACGCCTGAAAATCGGTGGGATGCTCGCTGTCAAAGGCTTCCTCACGGGCGTTTTGCCATATCTTCTTATCAATAAAGGAAAACTCCTCCGCGGCAAAGTATCTGCTTCGTCCGGGGGCGATACCCTTCATCATCATAGCCGCCTCAATGGCTATCGTACCGCTGCCGCACATAGGGTCCCATAGCAGCACGTTCTCGCGTGGGCGGGCGGTTGCGGCTATCGCCGCCGCCAAAGTTTCGCGTATGGGAGCGCCGAGGGCGTCCTTTCTGTAGCCCCTCTTATGCAGGGCAACTCCCGAGGTGTCTATCATCAGCGTTGCCAGGTCGTTGAGTATAAAGAACTCTATCTGGTATTTTACACCCGTCTCCTCAAAATGCTCTATGCCGTAAGCGCTGCCAATAGAACGGACGACCGCCTTCTTGACTATTGCCTGACAGTCGGGGATAGAGTGCAGCTTTGATTTTATGGCGTGTCCCTTGACGGGAAAGACGTCAAGTTTGCCGATATAGTCAGACCAATTAAGCGCGCGCGTACCCTCGAAAAGCTCCTCAAAGCTCTCTGCCCTGAATGAGCCTACCTTAATAAACACCCTCTCGGCATAGCGGAGGAAAATATTTGAAAGCGCAACCGCCTCTCTATCACCTGCAAAGGTCACTCTGCCGTCTATTGTGGATATTCTCTCGTATCCGAGGGCGTCTATCTCCTCGCCCAGCAGATGCTCAAGACCGAAAAGACAGGTGGCAACAAGTTCAAATTTCATCACTACTCTCCAAAATACTTTTTCTTTGCCTTATTATATCATCAAAAACACTCTCCGTCAAGAGAGAAAAATATTGACAACCCCTTATATTTATGCTAAAATCAAAATAAGAATAAAATAGAAAATATGGAGGTAATAATATGAAGCCCATAGCAACCAACGCCCTCTCCGTTTTCGGATACATAGGTCTTATCATTCTGTTTAACCTGCCTTACGTAGGTTTGCCCGCGCTTCTGATCTGCGCCCTGTTTATTCAGAATCAGTCGGTGCGCAGCTTTGCCCGCGCTATAATTATTATCGAGGTGGTTTGCACTCTGCTTCTCGTGGTTGTCGCACTGCTTGGATTCATCAGCTTCAGCGACATCTTCGGTGATTTTTACTTCGATTTCTCGGGTGACGA
Source organism: Clostridia bacterium (assembly GCA_017522795.1). Classification (GTDB taxonomy): domain Bacteria; phylum Bacillota; class Clostridia; order Oscillospirales; family CAG-272; genus UBA1740. Next base: position 46,179 of record JAFWXZ010000070.1, read on the forward strand.
GGGCACCGCATTTCTTAACAATATAAGATACTATCTTGGCGCATAAACATTTCCGCAGGCTTAAACCGCCTGCGGTTTTCTAAAATTTTCTAAACCTAACGAAAGGACAGAAAAATGGGCAGGATTTATTTAAACAACGATTGGCAATTTAGCTTTGATCATAGCAAGGGTGAGTTTGTTCCCGCCCGAATTCCTCATACGGTGAAAGAGACGCCCTTCCATTATTTCAGCGAGGAGGAGTATCAGACGGTGTCGGAGTACAGACGTCTGCTCTTTGCCGAGCCCGAGTGGCAAGACAGCCGCGTGCTGCTTACATTTGACGGCGTGGCGCACTATGCAGAGGTGTTCCTCAATGGAAAAAAGGTTGGCGAGCATTACAGCGGATATACTGCTTTTACAATAGATATCTCCGAGCATCTGCGCTATGGCGAGAACAACGGTCTTTCGGTGATCGTGGACTCCCGCGAGAATCTGAACATTCCTCCCTTTGGCAACGTTATCGACTATATGACCTACGGCGGCATCTACCGCGACGTTTATATTGATATAAAGAGCCAGACCTATATCTCAGACGTGTTCGTAAAGGCGCGCGCAAACGGCGAGATTGACTCGGAGATACAGATCGTCGGCGACATATCCCGCAGAATGACCGTCAGACACAGCATTGTTGTTGACGGGGTGGAATATCTGCTCGGCGAGGCGTCTGCCGAAAGCGAGATGTCGGTGTCCTCATTCGTTGAGAACGTAAAGCCCTGGCAGGTGGACAGCCCCCACCTCTATACCGTAAGAACCGAGCTGTGGAATGGCAGAAATCTTATTGATACAAAGGAGGTCAGAGTTGGCTTCCGCGATGCCGAGTTCCGTAAGGACGGATTTTATCTTAACGGCAAAAAGCTGAAGATCCGCGGACTTAACCGCCATCAGTCCTACGCGTACGTTGGCTACGCTATGCCACGCTCTATGCAGGAGATGGATGCAGACGTGCTGAAGCGTGAGCTTGGACTTAACACCGTCCGCACGTCTCACTATCCTCAATCGCACTACTTCCTTGACCGCTGTGACGAGATCGGTCTGCTTGTCATCACCGAGATTCCCGGCTGGCAGCATATAGGCGACGAAAAATGGCAGGATCAGGCGGTGAAGAACGTGGAGGAAATGATACTTCAATACCGCAACCACCCCTCGATAATCCTCTGGGGTGTCCGCATCAACGAGTCCCAGGATAATGAGGCGCTTTATACTCGCACCAACAACCTCGCTCATCAGCTCGATCCCACGAGAGATACCTGCGGCGTGCGTAATTTCAAGAGAAGTCAGCTTCTCGAGGACGTCTATACCTACAACGAGTTCGTTCACGATGGCAAAAAACCCGGCTGCGAGCCGAAGGCTGCCGTCACCTCGGATATGGAAAAGCCCTATATGATCACCGAGTACAACGGACATATGTACCCCACCAAATCCTTTGATTGCGAGGATCATAGGGTAGAACACGCGCTTCGCCACGCGAGAGTGCTGAACTCGGTAGCATCCTACGGGGATATAGCGGGCAGCTGCGGCTGGTGTATGGCGGATTATAATACCCATAAGGACTTTGGCTCGGGCGACCGTATCTGCTATCATGGTGTCACCGATATGTTCCGTAATCCAAAGCTTGCGGCGGCGGTCTACGCTTCACAGGGCGAGGCTCCCGTGCTTGAGATCAGCTCGTCTATGGATATCGGCGAGCATCCCGCTTGCATAAAGGGTGATATATGGGCGTTCACCAATGCCGACAGCATAAAAATGTATAAGAACGGCGAGTTTGTCAAGGAGTATTTTCCGAGGGAAAACGGAAGCTTTAAGCACCTGCCTCACAGTCCTATCCTCATTGACGATTTTATAGGTGAAGCAATAGCGAAAAATGAGAATATGAAGCCAAGGCAGGCAAGGCTGATCACAAGGGCGCTCAATTATATCGCCCGCCACGGCTACGGCAACCTGCCCCCGAGGATCCTTTGGATCGCGGCGCAGTGCATCGTTCTCTACGGAATGAAGATAAACGAAATAGTTGATCTCTACACCAAGTACGCAGGCGATTGGGGCGGTGTGTCCACCGTCTACCGCTTTGACGCGATAAGAAATGGCGAGGTGGTAAGATCGGTGACGAGAGCGCCGATGAATCAAGGCGGTCTTGAGGCAAAAGTTTACAAAACTCAGCTTCAGGAGAGGGAGAGCTACGACGTGACGGCTATCCGCATTCGCGCCGTGGACGAGTATGGCAATACTCTTTATTTCTCTGGCGAGCCTATCACCGTCACCACCGACGGCCCCGTGGAGATTATCGGTCCTGCAACCATACCACTTCGCGGCGGTATGGGCGGAGTTTACCTTAAGACCGTCGGCAAATCGGGCAAGGCAACCGTGAGCCTTCACAGCGAGGCTCTTGGTGAGATAAGCATTGATCTTGACGTAAAAGAGCCTTGATTTTGCAAATTAAACTATTGACATTATAATTGTATATGTGATATAATTAAGTGTTTTAATATATTTTTTAGGAGAAAAATCCAATGAAATGGACATCACTTAATGATTTAAGAGAAAAATATCTCGCTTTCTTCGAGAGCAAGGGACACGTAAGACTGCCCTCGTTCTCGCTTGTACCCAATAATGACAAATCCCTGCTTCTTATCAACTCGGGTATGGCGCCTATGAAGAAGTTCTTCACAGGCGAGGAGCAGCCCCCCAAGAACAGAGTTTGTACCTGTCAGAAGTGCATCCGTACTCCCGACCTTGAGAGAGTAGGACACACCGCACGTCACGGCACGTACTTTGAGATGCTTGGTAACTTCTCCTTTGGAGATTACTTTAAGGAGGAGGCTATTCCGTGGGCGTGGGAGTTCCTTACCGAAACTCTTGAGATCCCTGCTGATCTTCTCTGGCCCTCTGTATACGAGCAGGACGATGAGGCGTACGCTATCTGGCGCGACAAGATCGGCGTGCCCGAGGAGCATATCGTAAAGCTCGGCAAGGCTGACAACTTCTGGGAGCACGGCTCAGGTCCCTGCGGCCCCTGCTCTGAGATATACTTTGACCGCGGTATCAAGTTTGGCTGCGGCAGCCCCGACTGTAAGCCCGGCTGTGACTGTGACAGATTTATGGAGATCTGGAACAACGTATTCTCTCAGTTCAATAACGACGGCAATGGCAATTATACCGAGCTTGCGCAGAAGAATATTGATACCGGTATGGGCCTTGAGCGTCTCGCTTGCGTAATGCAGGGCGTTGGCAATCTCTTTGAGGTCGATACCGTGCGCGCACTTCTTGACAGAGTTTGTGAGATCTCAGGCAAGACCTACGGTGCAGAGTGGTCTGACGACGTTTCTATCCGCGTTATCACCGACCACGTTCGCTCCGCTACCTTTATGATCTCCGACGGCGTTATTCCTTCCAACGAGGGACGCGGCTACGTTCTCCGTAGAATCATCCGCCGTGCTTGCCGCCACGGTAAGCTTCTCGGCATCAACGGTATGTTCCTTCGCGGACTTTGCGAGATCGTTATCGCGCAGAACGAGGGCGCATATCCCGAGCTTAAAACAAAGTACGACTACATTCTCAAGGTTATGACTCTTGAGGAGGAGCGTTTCAATGCTACCATTGACGCAGGTCTTGGCATTCTTAACGGCCTTGTTGCAGATGCAAAGGCAAAGGGCGAGACCACTCTCTCGGGCGCAGATACCTTCAAGCTTTACGATACCTTCGGTTTCCCTGTAGACCTCACCCGTGAGATCGCAGAGGAGGCGGGTCTTTCTATTGACGAGGATGCCTTTAAGGCTCTTATGGAGGAGCAGAAGCAGAGAGCAAGAGCGGCAAGAGGTAATATCTCCGGCTGGTCTGATTCCTCTAAGTCTCTTCTCGAAAATCTTCCTCAGACCGAGTTCCTCGGCTACACCGAGGTGACAAGCGAGGGCAAGGTGCTTTCCATCTTTGTGGATAACGAGTCTGTGGACTCTGTTTCCGAGGGCGAATGCACTATTGTAACCGATAAGACCGTATTCTACGGCGAGGGCGGCGGCCAGGTTGGTGACAGCGGTGTTATCACTCTTGGTGATACCACTCTTACCGTTCTTGATACAAAGAAGACAAACGGCATCTACCTCCACGAGTGTCAGGTAGAAAACGGCTCTGTCAAGGTGGGTGATGTTGTCACACTCAGCATTGACACCATGCGCCGTGACGCTATAAAGAGAAATCACTCCTCCGCACATCTTCTTCAGGCGGCTCTTCGTTCGGTACTCGGTACTCACGTTGAGCAGGCAGGCTCTTACGTTGATGAGCACAGAGTTCGCTTTGACTTCACTCACCTTGCGGCTATGACCGCAGAGGAGATTGCAGAGGTTGAGGCTCTTGTAAATACCGCCATTCTCAAGTCCGAGGGCTGCGAGACTATCGTCACCACACCCGATGAGGCGAAGAAGATGGGCGCTATGGCTCTCTTCGGTGAGAAGTACGGCTCTGAGGTAAGAGTTGTTAAGATCGGCTCTACTTCCACCGAGCTTTGCGGCGGTACTCACGTTTCAAGCACAGGCAATATCGGTCTGTTTAAGGTTATTTCCGAAAGCTCTGTTGCTGCCGGTGTAAGAAGAATTGAGGGCACAACAGGCCTTGGTGTGCTTACTCTTCTCGGCGAGCGCGACGCGCTTATCCGCGATACCGCAAAGGAGCTTAAATCTCCTAACGTAAACGGCATTGCAAAGAAGGCTGAGTCTCTTCAGAGCGAGATCAAGGAGCTTCGTCGCGAGCTTGAAAGCGCAAACTCCCAGATCGCAAATGCAAAGGCAGAGGCTCTCCTCGCAGGCATCAAGACTGTGGGTAAGTTCAGACTTCTTGCTGCAAAGGTTGAGATGCGTCCCGATCAGGCACGCGGTCTTTGCGACACCGTTAAGGATAAGTATTCGGATGCTGTCGCAGTATTCGCGGCAGTTTCGGATGGAAAGCTTAACTTCGCTGTTGCGGCAGGCGTTGACGCTGTTAAGGCTGGCGCGCACGCGGGTAATATTCTCCGCGAGGTTGCTGCTATCTGCGGTGGTAAGGGCGGCGGACGTCCCGACAGCGCAATGGGCGGTGGCAAGGACGTGGACAAGATCCCCGATGCACTTGCAAAGGCAGAGAAAATTCTTGCTAATATCTAATAAATGTAAATAAACATTGTCATTTTAGCTGAAATTTTGGTAAAAACCGAGTTTCAGCTAATTTGATAGAGGAGAAAATATGACTGTATACGAGAGATTTTTAAAATACGTTTCTTACCCGACCACATCGGACGAGAACAATCCCGCGTGTCCCTCTACCGAGAGTCAGCGAGTGCTGGCAGAGGAGCTTTGCCGCGAGCTTTCAGAGCTTGGTCTTACCGACGCGCGTGTTGATGAGAACGGCTACGTTTACGCATCTATCCCCGCAAACTGCGAGGGTATGCCTGCCATCGGCTTTATCGCCCATATGGACACCGCATCGGACGCTCCCGGCGAGAACATTAAGGCTAAGATGATAAACTATGAGGGTGGCGATATTCTGCTTAACGAGGCAGAGGACATTGTTCTTTCGCTCTCCGACTACCCCTATGTTGCGGATCTTAAGGGACAGAGGCTTATCGTCACCGACGGCACGACCCTTCTCGGCGCAGACGACAAGGCCGGTGTTGCTGAGATTATGGCGGCTGCCGAGAAACTTGTTAATGCCGACTTCCCCCACGGTAAGATCTGCATCGGCTTCACTCCCGACGAGGAGATAGGCAGAGGAGCCGATCTCTTTGACGTAGAGGGCTTTGGCGCAGATTATGCCTATACACTTGACGGTGGCGGACTCGGTGAGATAGAATATGAGAACTTCAATGCCGCGTCCGCGACGGTTAAGGTGCACGGCAGAGCTATCCACCCAGGCAGCGCAAAGGGCAAGATGATCAATGCCGCACGCGTTTGCTGTGAATTTGATTCTATGCTTTCCACCGACCAGATACCTGAGATGACCGAGGGCTATGAGGGCTTCCACCACCTTATTGCCATTGAGGGCGAGACCGAAGAGGCTGTATCAAGATATATTATCCGCGATCACTCAAAGGAAAGGTTTGCCGCTATAAAGGCGGAGTTCGAGACCGTGACTGCAAAGCTAAATGAAAAGTACGGCGAGGGCAGAGTAGAGCTTACTCTCCGTGATTCTTATTATAATATGAAGGAAGTTTTGGAAAACAAGATGTTTGTTGTAGATCGCGCGACAGCGGCTATGGAGCGTCTTGGTATGACTGTCCACGCAGTTCCCATTCGCGGTGGCACAGACGGAGCAAGACTCTCCTTTATGGGACTTCCTTGTCCTAATCTTCCCACGGGCGGCGGCAATTATCATTCTCGCTTTGAGTACGTTTCCGTCGACGCTATGGAAAAGTGCGTGGATATGATCATTGAGATCGTAAAGGGCTAAAAACAGAAAAACCATCTTTTCTTATCATACTTAATAAGCAAAAGAGTAAAAAAACAGGCAAAATGCCTGTTTTTTTATATATAAACTCCATACCCATAATTCCAATATTAATTATGTATAAGATGTCTGAAAACTAACACTTCGTGCAAAAAAAACATTTTTTTGTGCTAAATAATAGAAAAATTATCAAAAATATGTTATTATTATTTTAGATAATTATACATTTTTTACAATTTGTGAAATTACGACAAATTTTTGAAAGGGATTTTGATAAAATGGATATCAATTCAATCGTCTCGGGACTTACGCTTGAACAAAAGGCAGCTCTGCTTCAGGGCTGGACTACCTGGACCACCCTTGATCTTAGCGAAAAGGGAATACCCCCTATGTTTATGTCCGACGGTCCCGTTGGACTTCGTAAGCAGGCAGGCGCAGGCGACCACCTTGGTCTTAATGCATCTGTACCTGCAACCTGTTTCCCAACTGCCGCAACTATGGCAAACAGCTGGGACGTATCTCTCGGCGAGGAGCTTGGCAGAACGCTCGGTGCTGAGGCTGCTGCAAACGACGTTCACGTCGTACTTGGCCCCAGTCTTAATATAAAGCGTAGCCCCCTTTGTGGCAGAAACTTTGAGTATTTCTCGGAGGACCCCTACCTTTCGGGAAAAATGGCCGCGTCCTATATAAAGGGTATACAGTCCTATGGCGTAGCCGCTTGCCCCAAGCACTTTGCTGTAAACTCGCAAGAGCTTCGCCGTATGTCTATGGATTCTGTGCTTGATGAGAGAACTATGCGTGAGATATACCTCACAGGCTTTGAGATGGCAGTAAAAGAGGGTGGGGCAAAGGCTCTTATGTCCTCTTACAATATGGTAAACGGTACCTATGCTAACGAGAATGCTCATCTTTTATCGGACATACTCCGCGGTGAGTGGGGCTTCGACGGCTACGTTGTAACCGACTGGGGTGGAGATAACAATCACACCGAGGGTGTAAGAGCAGGAGGAAACCTTGTAATGCCAGCACCCGGTCCCGACTGCGCAATCGGTCTTATCGAGGACGTAAAGGCAGGAAAGATTGATGAGAGCGTTCTTGATCAGCGTGTTGAAGAGCTTTTAAGAATAGTATTTATGACCCAAGAGGACGTGGCAAAGCAGCCTAAGTCCTTTGACGTAGAGGCTCATCACGCTGTTGCAAGAAGATGTGCAGAGGGTAGCATCGTTCTCCTTGATAACGACGGTATTCTTCCTCTTAACGAGGGTGCGAGCGTTGCTATAATCGGTGATTTTGCCAAGACCCCCAGATACCAGGGTGCAGGCTCGTCACAGGTAAATGCCACAAAGATAGATAACCTTTACGACTCTCTTGAAAAGTATCTTAATATTACAGGCTATGCCCAGGGCTTTGACAGAAAGGATCCCAATCCTATTGACAAGCTCATCTCTGAGGCTGTTGAGGTTGCGAAGAAGGCAGAAACCGTCCTTCTCTGCGTAGGTCTTGACGAGATCCTTGAATCCGAGGGTATGGACAGACTTCATATGGAGCTGTCAAAGAGCCAGCAGAAGCTTATTAACGAGGTATGTGCAGTAAACAAGAACATAATTCTCGTTCTCTCGGGTGGCGCGCCCTTCGTTATGCCCGACAGAAGTCTTTACAGAGCCGCAATTCACGGCTATCTCGGCGGTCAGGCAGGCGCAGGCGCTATGGCTGATGCTATTATCGGTAAGGTAAATCCCTCTGGCAAGCTTAACGAAAGCTGGCCTCACAGATTAGAGGATAACCCCTCTTACCCCTACTTCCCAAGCAAAGAGCGAACTGCAGAATATCGCGAGGGTCTTTTCGTCGGCTACCGTTATTATGATACGGCGGGTAAGAGTGTTCGCTATCCCTTCGGTCACGGTATCAGCTATACCGACTTTGATTACTCTGACATCAAGGCAGATAAAAACAGCGTAAGCTTTACCATTTCAAACGTAGGTAAGGTAGACGGCGCAGAGGTTGCACAGGTTTATATCTCCTGCAAGAACGGCAACGTTTATAGACCCAAGAAGGAGCTGAAAGGCTTCGCAAAGGTGTTCCTGAAGGCAGGCGAGAGCAAGACAGTCACCGTAGAACTTGACGATAAGGCGTTCCGTTATTACAATGCAGAAAAGAATTGCTGGGAGATCGAGGACGCAGATTATGAGATAATCGTCGGCTCAAGTGTTTGCGACGTAAGACTTTCCGCAACCATACATATCGACGGTATGAAATGCGAGAGATCTGCACCCGAGTGCTACTACAATGCAGACATAGAAAACGTGTCCGATAGCGACTTTGAAAAGCTGCTTTTAAGACCTATACCCGATGGCAGCTGGAGTGGACTTTTGACCGAAAATGACGCAATATGTCAACTTTACTATGCAAAATGTGGTCTTGCAAGGCTTGTTTACAAGATTTTGACTAACATAAAAAACAAATCTGAGGCAAAGGGCAAACCTGACCTTAACGTGCTGTTTATCTACAATATGCCCTTCAGAGCTATCGGTAAAATGGCAGGTGGAATGGTATCTCGCAAGATGGTTGACGATATACTCTTTATTGTAAACGGTCACTTCTTCCGCGGACTTGGCAGAGTAATCGCCGATTTCTTCCGTAATTTAAGATCAAATTCAAAATTCGTCGCAAATATTAAGTGAGGTAGATTTATATGATTCATATTGCAGTTGTAGATGATGAGTCAAGCTACGTAACTCAAATTCAACAATATCTTAAGCAATACGAAGCAGAGAGCGGAGAGTTCATAAAAACCTCCGTCTTTTACGACGGTGATAGCATCGTTCATAAATATCGCTCTCAGTTTGACATTATTTTAATGGACGTAGAGATGAAATTTATGGACGGTATGAGTGCCGCAGAGGAAATAAGAAAAATAGATTCTGAGGTAGTGATAATCTTTATTACCAACACTCCCCAATATGCTATTAGAGGCTATGCGGTGGAGGCGCTTGATTATCTTTTGAAACCGCTGTCCTATTTTGCATTTTCTCAATGCCTTGGAAGAGCTATCAGCCGCATGAAAAACCGAATATCAAAGGCTGTTACCGTCAATATCAAGGGTGGCACGGCAAGGCTTGACGTGGCGGATATATATTACGTAGAGAGTCGCGGTCACAATATGATATATCACACCACATCCGGAGAGTATGAGGCATCCTCTACTATGAAGGAAACCGAGGACACCCTTGGTGATATGGGTTTTTTCCGAGCGAGTAAATGGTATCTTATCAATCTTGCTCACGTTGACGGCTTCAAAGATGGCTATGCAAAGCTGCCGGGTGCCGAGCTCGCCGTTTCAAGAGCAAAGAAAAAGGAGTTTATGGAGGCGCTTACCGCTTATTGGGGAGGAGTGATCAAATAATGATAGGGCACGCAGTACCGGATATTCCAAGATATTATACTGCTCTTGCAGAATGGCTTTCCTGCGGACTTTTCGTCATCCTGCTTGGACCGAAGCTCAGCAAGCCTAAGCTTGCGATCGTAGGGGTTATTTATCTCGCTGCCCTCACTATGTTTATGGAGCTTACCGCCACTATAACTCTCTGGCTTTGGATACCCTGTATGGTAGCCGCGTTTCTTTCAATGGCTGTATTTATATGGTTCGCCAACAAAATATCATTTTATGAAAGCGTATTCTATGCAGTAATGGCATTTTCCATAGCGGAATGTATAGCTTCGCTGGAATGGCAGATAGTAAACTCTATTTACACGGACATCAACCAAATGCCTTGGTACATAGAGATATTTGCTCTGACAATAGTTTACGGCATCGTTCTGTTTTCTCTGTGGAAGCTGCTAAGCACAAGAATAAATAAGGAAAGACGTCTTAGTATAGAAAAAAGAGATTGGTTTATTTCTCTGTTTATTTGTGTTATAGTATTCGGCTTCAGCAACTTGAGCTTTATAACCGTATCATCCTCTGTATCGGGACAATATTTCAAGGAAATAGCATACACCAGAACGCTTGTGGATATAGCGGGAGTGGCTATGCTTTACGCCCACTTTCTTACCTGTAGAAACAATATGGTAAACCGTGAGCTTAATGCGGTGCAGAATGCTCTGAAAAATCAGTACGTTCAGTACAAGCAGTCCAGAGAAAGCATTGATATTATCAATATGAAATATCACGATCTAAAGCATCAGATCAATATGCTCAGAAGCCTTAACGACAACGAGCAACGCAGCGCCTTTCTTGACAGTATGGAGGCGGATATCCGCGCATACGAGCTGCAAAACAAAACCGGCAACAGCGTTCTTGATACTTTAATTATAGGTAAAAGCATGTATTGCTCAAAGCACGGTATCACGATGACTGTGGTTGCAGACGGAAAGCTGCTTGATTTTATGGACTCTATGGACATCTGCAGTATATTTGGAAACGCATTGGATAACGCAATAGAATCGGTTATGAAAACCAATGAGAAGGAAAAGCGTCTTATACACCTCAGCGTGTCGCAGGTAAAGTCCTTCGTTATGATACGTATTGAAAATTATTATGAGGGAGATCTAAAAATTGACGACGGAAACTTCATTACTACAAAAAATGATAAGCGTTTTCACGGCTATGGTATCAAGAGTATAAAATACACGGTTGACAGATATGACGGCGTTGTAAATATCAATGCGGAAAATCATTGGTTTGAGCTTAAAATTCTTATTCCTTACAATAACTAAACTTTATATTTTTTATTGATTTTTTGGGGCGATCTTGCTTTTTGCGGTAAGATCGCCTTTGTTTATTTTTAACAAAATGACCGTCTTAAAAATTGGCTCTTTTGGACAAATTAATTACCGTTTATGCAAATAAGATGCGATTCGTGCAAATTGACGTTTTCCCTACCTTTTTTATGATATTATAAAATAAATCAATGACGAAATTGATATTTACAGGTTTTGAAGTAAACAAAAATATTACATATTTAGGGAGCTGTTCTATGGAAAAAATCAAAGATTTATGGAATAAATTTGCGCAAAGCCATCCCAAGCTTTCGCAATGGGTAAGAGAAGGCGGGCTTTTCGTTATCGTAAGTAACGTAATCACCGTTTTTAAGTATTTGCTCCTCACATTTTTGCCCGCGGCGTTTGCCTTTATGGGCAGTCAGGATTTCGGATTTCCCGGTATTGACATTACTCTCTTCGGCATTGAGTTCAAGTGGTATATAATCGGATACGGTGCAGATCAGGGCGGCGCGGCATACTTCACCGCATATATGATAGCTATGGTTATCGGTGAGGTTATAAACTTCTTTATCCAGCGCAAGTATGTGTTCCGTTCCAACGGTAATATTGTCCGTCAGGGTGCCTGGTATTTCCTTGCCTTCTGCGTAGTCACCTGCGTGGTTAATTCCATTAACTGCATCTGGGCGGCCGTGGCAGGTCACTTCGTTGATCCTTGGCTTTATAACATCGGTACAACCGTTCTTAACGGCGGTGTTTCTATGGTAGTTTTCTTTGTTGTTAATAAAATAGTTTTTGAAAGCAAAAAGGAGGAGGAAAAAGAAAAGTGCGAGGAATAACAAAAATATCCTTTGTTATAGTACTTTTTTGTCTGATGCTTTCCTGCACGTTGCTTACGGGATGTGAGACTATAAATACACTCAAAGAAAAGTTTGAGGAGATGAGTCAGAATAACGGTTCTTCGGTAGACGATGACAACCTGTCAGACGGAGATCAAAACGGTGATACGGATGGCGATGATATTCATATCAATGGCAGCTGTACACACAGTCTCAAAAAGCTTGATTGGGTAGCCCCCACCTGCATCGCTGAAGGTAAGCGCGGCGCCTTCCAATGCAAGCTCTGCGGCAAAATCTTTGAATATTTTGCCGAAAAGGATGGGCTTGTAGAGGTTAAGGAGCAGAGCAGTATTCCGAAGAAGGATCATACCGTAAGCAATAAATACGGCATACGTCTTAAATCGGGAGTCAGTAAGGCAACGAGCTTTTCCGACTATGAAATCGTCACGGTGTGCAATACCTGCGGCACAGGATTTGCGGTCGGGGAGAGCGATCTTAGACCCTTTACTCCATCTACTAAGGTTCTGTATGACGACGTCACCCCTGTAAGCTTTACGCGTGACACGGTTGACGGTTTAGTTTCAACCACTTATATCTTTCCTTCATCTACCAAGGTCGGTATTCACAATTGGGTATATCACAACAATGATAGCGGAAAGCTTGACGCAAACACAAAGGTTCCGTTCTCGGCAAATACCGATAGGTATATTCTGATGATGGTAAAAAATAACTCGGGCGAGAAAGTCACCTTTAAATACGGAGCGGAATACTATTCCACCTATTGCTGGTCTGAGCCCGTCACCGTTGAAGGCGGAGAGTATCAGGCGTTTGTTCTGAAGCTTAACTTTAGCGGCTCGGATTACGCCTGCTATCACACCATACAGCTTCTTGACTCCATATCCAATGACGTCAGTCTGACGTTCAGCGGCTTTTACGTAAATTAAGGAGGTAATAGCGGTGAAAAAAATACTCGTAAAAGCAATTGCCTTAATTACATTGCTTACCTGCCTTACCTCTCTTCTCGGAGCGACCGCCGTTTCTAATAAAACCAATGATGGAGATAACAGCGTAAAGCTCAATGCATCATATGAAATAATGAGCTTCAACATCCGTACCGACGTGGACGGAGGACAAAGAGCCTGGTCCTATCGGGGAGAGTATCTGATGGATTACATAAGAGAGCATGGCGCGGACGTGGTTGCTCTCCAGGAGGTAAAGCGCTCTCAGTTTTCTTCTATAAAGGCATCTCTCTCCGATGTGTATCAAATGATATATTTTGAGAGAGATACAGCGGCGGATCCCGAGGGACTTGCTATCCTGTATTCATATGAATTCGAGCTTGTTAAAGGGGATGTCTTCTGGCTCAGCGAAACTCCCGATGTGATGTCTAAGGGCTGGGACGCCGATTATCACAGAATATGCGTTCACGCTCTGCTCCGCAGCTGCTACGGCAACTATCTTGACGTATACAATACCCATCTTGAATGGGCGGGCGAGAGGGCGAGAAACGAAGGACTCAGGCTTATCGTTGACAGGGCGTCTGAAAGCCAATATCCATCAATCATATGCGGAGACTTCAATGCAACCGAGGATGAGGATACCTACGATATTATCGGAAGCAGATTTAACGACACCGCAAAGCTTGCTCCGGTAAGCGACAGCGGATGGACTGCCCACGATTGGGGACTTTTTGATCCCGAATGGTCAAAGCCTATCGATTTTATTTTTACAAGTAAGAATATTAAGGTCGATAAGTTTGATATTTTACAGGACGTTATCTCCGATGGCGTATATTACTCCGATCACTACGCCGTGACTGCTAAGCTGAATTATGATTACGTTCTTAAATATGTAGATTAATCTGTTTAACCTTACCCTCTTATGAGGGTGTTAAAATAAAAAAATCAATTTAATATAGCAGGAAAAACCTGCAAGAAGGAGGATGGAATGAACAAAACGAAAAGAATTTTCGCTGTGACCGCTATGCTTATCGTGCTTATTGCATGCGCTATGCTGGCGGGATGCTCACCCGATTCCGGTGACACCGGGTTTTCTCACGTTCACACTCTGACCAGAGTCGCGCCCAAGGCAGCTACCTGTCTTGAGGACGGAAACAGAGAGTACTACATTTGCAGCGGATGCAACAAGACATTCGGCGATGCCGAGGGCAACGCTCCCATCACAAGTGAAAAATACGTTATTCCCGCAAAGGAGCATAACGTAGCAATGCACAGTGAGAAAAAGGCGACTTGCTTTTCCAATGGAATCAAGGCATATTACGAATGCAGAAACTGTGGCACACTCTTCAGAGATGCTGACGGTATGTTTGAGATAAGCGCTCCCGCTTCTATTCCCGCGACATCTCATTCGCTTACCAAGGTGGAGGGAAAGGCAGCTGTAGGATTTACGTCCGGTTGGCAGGAGCATTATGCCTGCGATAACTGTGACAAGCTCTATAAGGATGCCCTTGGAACTATAGAAACTACCTTTGATGAGATCAAGATCGTTCCCGTGCTTACTGATTTTGAGTACAAGATAGCATTCACTCCCGCGGCAAATATTGATAGCGGCTCAAATTACATATCTGCATCCTACGTTGAGGTCAACGGACTTCCCGCTACGGAATTCACCCTCAAGGCAGGCACTCCCGCAGATACCGAGGCTTACGCGTGGATCCACCAGACTGTATCTCAGACTATGCCCCAGGGAATAAATCTCAGAATTCCCACCTTCAGCGGTAAGGAAAAGAAGCTGTCTCTCACAGTTACCAATAGCGGTTCCGAGGATATATCCTTCCGCTTCTACGCTGAAAACTACGGAGATAAGGGCGGCGTTAACGTTACTGTTGGCGCAGGAGAAACCAAGACCGTAGAGTTCACCATCAATCCCGGATCATCCACCGGATGTAATCTTCCTATCAAGATTCTGAGCAGTGTAAATCAGGAGACCAAGCTTACAATGCAGGGCTTCTTCTACTGCGAGGGAGAGGTTGACGGCATTTCTCTGTACAAGGATGCGGAAAAGAAGACCTTTAAGGTTGGCGACAAATTTAGCACCGACGGACTTGTAGTTAAGGCTAAGGGCTCAAGCTATGACGAGGTCGTTATTGCAAATTATATGACGGATATCGAGGAGGGCTACGTATTCACCGCAGAGGACGTCGGTACAAAGACCGTCACCGTTGCGTACGGCGAATACACTACCACCTACGAAATCACTATTGAATCCTAAGGAGTGAAGATTATGAGTAAAATTATTAAGAAAATTATAGCATCTTCGCTTTTAGCCGCAACCCTACTGATAGGAATCGGCGCGCTCAGTAGCTGTAACGTTGATTGGGATTACTGCCAGCATAAGCTGGAGGAGATACCAAAAAGTGAAGCAAGCTGTATGAAGGTCGGCAAGAAGACCGCCTATCAGTGCGTAAAATGCGGAAAGCTCTTTGCCTACGGCTATCTCAACGGCAAAGACGGTACAAAGGGCATTTATGAGATCAGCAGTCAGGAAATGCTTGACTATTCTAACCACAAGATCGGAGATCTTTACGGTGATCTCAAGGCAGATATGACAACCTTTGATGCATCCAGCCTTGAGGACTTCTCTGTTTGGTCGCACTGCTCCGAGGAGGGCTGCGGCGAGGCGTTTGAGGTAGAATTACAGAATCTTATTCCATTTGCTCCCTGTGACAACACCAGCGGAAACGCAGATTACGTTGTAGTAGGCGAGGAAACGGATGCTACGAGATTTGAGATTCCCGCAAATACCCAGTCGGGCAAGTGTATCACAATATATACCGGTGGTAGCAAAATGAATACCGCCACAAACAAGATCCCCTTCTCCGCAAATACCGACCGTCACGTTATCCTCTTCTTCCACAATGACGGAAATCAGGACGTTAACGTCAGATACGGTACCGAATTCTACGGCGAGAGAGTAGGCGTTGACGTGACAGTTCCCGCAAACGGCTACGCTACTGCTTATCTTAATATTAATATGACTCAGTCCAACAGCGACTGCTATCACGAGCTGTATATAAATAGCGACATTAAGGAGAGCTTCGGACTTACAATTTCCGGCTTCTATTACAACGAGGCGAAGCTTCAGAGCGTTAAGATCGGAGAGTATCCCAAGGTCGAGTATGCTATCGGTGAGGTATTCAGCACCGAGGGACTTGAGGTGGTTGCAAAGTTCGGAGATATTGAGCGCAAGCTTGATGCGGATGATTACACCCTCGTTCTTAACAACAATAAGCCCATTACCGAGCCTCTCACAGAAGAGGATGACACGGTTTACGTAATCTACAAGAACAAGCAGACCAGCTTTACCATCAAGGTTCAGAGATATGAGCAGACAGTAAATCTCGTTGCCGCTACCTTTGCAGACGGCACCGCATCTGCGGTTCTTGATAGAAATTCTATCATTCCTGCGGATATCGTTGCTACCAACGGTAAGACCATCGAGTACTTCATTGACCAGTACGGCGCGAAGTATGTTCCCGGCGAGGGCAGAGTTCCCGCGTATAACGCAACTCTTTCTCCCGTATATAGCGGAGTAAGCTTCAGCGATAACTACGCTCTCGGTGCAGACGTAAGTGTAAGCAGCACCTCGCACGGTGGATCTAAGGGATCTCTCGTTGACGGTGTTAATTCTGTCAATTCCGATGCGGACGGAAGATGGTCCTCTAAGTCGAACTATGAAACTGCTACTCCCGACGAGGAAAACAGAGAGTGGGTAATGGTAGACCTTGGCGAATCGAAGTCTATCTGCCAGGTAGTTCTTTATCCCAGAGTATACGGCGGTTACTTCCCCGAGACCTACGAGATTCTTGTTTCTGAGGACGGCGAAAAATGGAAGAGTGTAGTATCTGTTGAGTACGACGAGCTGGCATCTAAGGGTTCAGCTCTCGGAAGATGGAATGGCTTTGAAAGCGTGAACGCGCGCTACGTAAAGGTTGTTGCCATCAAGATGACCGATGACGGCGGCGGAGCAGGCTATATCTTCCAGCTTTCCGAAATAGAAATTTATGGCGAAACTTCGGGAAATTAACAGGAGGTAAGATATGTTCAGATTAAGCTATAAAACATTTATTCTTGTCCCTGCATCCATACTTTGTATGATCGTACCCTTCGTGTACAAGGCAGGCTTTGACAACACACAGTATTTCACTCAGGAGGCATATACGCTTCCCTTTATCCTGTGTTCAATCGCTTTGGTTATCTCTATATTCAACGGAAGATACGGCTCACTTGCAATGTTCCTTTCGGCATTTGCGTGCCTGCTTTCCTTTGTAAACGCATCCTATCTCTATCTTTCCAGCGTATTTTTCAGCGGTATTCCGGACACATTAGGCGCTATGCTTGAGCAGATTGGATTTAACTGGTCGTTCTGTGCACTTTCTCTTCTCGGCGCAATGCTCGTCGGCATAGTTTCTATGTTTCTTCCCGACGGTAGCAGTATTTAAGGAGGCGACATAATGAAAGTTGTATTATCATTTATTTCTAAATTACTACTCGTTATTTTCGTAATACTTTACGGTGTAGTAAACGTTGGCGGTCAGATCGCTGCTGCCAATGCAAGCGTAATTTCCAAGTTCCTCGGCCAGGACGGATTTAACATGGTCAAGGACGAGACCCTTGGTGCAGATGAGGAGCTTGACACCGAGTACTTCAAGTCCGAATACTCAAGCGTAAGCGACCTGAAGGCTAACGGTGAGAGGCTTACTCAGCTCGTTATGGAGGAAGGCGCGGTTCTTCTCAAGAACGACAACAGTGCGCTTCCCCTTTCCTCAACCGATAAGATCAGTCTCTTCTCCGCCTCCTCGGTAAGCCCCATTTTCT
The DNA here is from genome assembly GCA_017522795.1 of Clostridia bacterium. Lineage (GTDB taxonomy): Bacteria > Bacillota > Clostridia > Oscillospirales > CAG-272 > UBA1740. Next base: position 64,021 of record JAFWXZ010000070.1, read on the forward strand.
CAGGCTACCGCGAGCACAACGATAAAAGCAGCGGTACAACCAACCTTCTTGACGGCTTTACCGCAGCAGGTCTTGATGTAAACCGTGAGCTTTACAACTGGTACAAGTCCAGCAACTACGGACGTCAGTACATCAACGGCCCTGGCCTATATGCTATCGTTAACATCAACGACGCTCCTTGGAGCGCAATTCCCGACAGCGCAAAGTTTGCTGAAGGCTACAATACCGCTGTGTTTGTTCTCTCCCGTATAGGCGGTGAGGGTACCGATAACCAGATGTTTGATAACGGCGAAAGCAACAATAGCAGAGGCTATGAGTGGGATGGCTACAATGGCAACTATCTCGCTCTCAGTGAGGATGAAAGATCCGTTCTTCAGGGGCTTAAGGCTGCCAAGGACGCAGGTCAGTACGACAAGATCATCGTTCTCTGCAACTTCACCAACCAGGTAATGCTCGATTTTGTTGACGATCCCGCATACGGCGTTGACGCAGTTCTTTACAGCGGTGGCTTGGGCTCCAAGGGCTCGGTAGCTATTGCCAACATCCTTAAGGGTACTGTTAACCCCTCGGGTAAGCTTTCCGACACCTTCTGGAAGAATCATTATCTCAACCCCGTACACGCAAACTACGGTCAGTATAAGCTTGATACCTCTAAGATCGGTGACTACTACGCATACTCCTCCTACATTTATTTTGATACCAACGGCAAGGAGGTTTCCACCAGTGCAGGCAACCAGAACGGATACGTGGTATATCAGGAGGGTATTTACGTAGGCTACAGATACACCGAAACCAGATACGAGGATAAGGTTATGGGCACGGGTAATGCAGGTAACTTCAATTACTCTGCCGCTGTTTCCTATCCCTTCGGCTACGGTCTTTCCTACACCAGCTTTGAGTATTCGGATTACAGCGTAATCTACAATGCAGAGACCGATTCTTACGATATCAGCGTTAAGGTTAAAAACATTGGCAGCGTTGCAGGTAAGGAGTCTGTTCAGATCTTCCTGCAGAAGCCCTATACCGAGTATGACAAGCAGATGGGAGTTGAGGCTGCGGCAGTTGAGCTTGTAGCTTACGACAAGACCGATCTTCTTGAGCCCGGCGCAGAGCAGACGCTCAATATGTCGGTTGAAAGACGCGATTTCGCAAAGTACGATTCCTACGGTCACAAGACCTATATTCTCGAGGAAGGCGAATACTACCTGGCGGCAGGTAAGAACGCGCACGATGCCGTAAACAACATTCTTGCGGCAAAGGGCTTCTCTACCGCTGACGGTATGGACGAAGCAGGTAATGCAAATCTTACCGCTCTCGTTGGATTTGCCGATTCCGAAAACGACAAGAGAATCACATCCGACGATCTTCTTCTCTATTCCACCGCTAAGGTTAACGTTTACTCCGATAAGGATGCGGACGGAAACCTTGTTGGCAAGCTTATCACCAATCAGTTTGACAACGCAGATCCCAAGATCTTTGACGGTGGTGTAAACTACGGTGAGAATGCTCTTGGCGGCGCCTGGACCTACGTTACCAGAAACAACTGGGCAGGCACCGTAAAATATGCTGTAGCTGTTGACGAGGCAACAGGCTACGTAAGCAGCTATGACAGACTTAACAACTTCGTAAGACTTGTAAAGACGGATGCTATCAAGGCAGGACTTGACTTTGATATTCTTGATGAGGCTGCAAGCGACGTTGCATACCCCACCTTTGGATCTACCCAAACCGCATGGCAGCTTATCGACCTCAGGGTTGATGAGAACGGCAATCCCATCGCTTACAACGATCCCCGTTGGGATGAGCTTCTTGACCAGCTCTCCTGGGACGATTACGTAGCTATTCTCGCGGGCGGTCTTTACAACACTCCCGGTCTTTCCTCTATTTCCGCGCCCACTTCTAACACCTACGACTCAGACCTCGGTGTTATTTCCAAGTACAATATGTACCCCTCGGGCCTTGCTACAAAGCTTAACGATCCTGACAAAAACACATCTCCCGCGACCTATGTTGACAACGGCATCGTTGCTGCAACCCGCAATCTTGACCTCATTTACGAATACGGTATTCAGTGGGGCGAGGACTGTCTGTGGGCAGGCTTTAACGGTCTCTATGGTGCAGGCGCCAACATTCACAGAAGCCCCTATCTCGGCAGAAGCTACGGATATATTTCCGAGGACGGCTTCCTCTCCGGTATGACTCTCGCAAAGATGAATCTCGGTATGGAGACCAAGGGCGCGTATATGCTTGCAAAGCACTGCGTTCTTAATGAACAGGAGACCAACCGCTGTGGCGCAGCGTCCTGGGCAAACGAGCAGTCCATCCGTGAGATATACGTAAAGGTATTTGAGGTAGCTATCGAGGAGGGCTCTCTTCAGGGTGTTATGACCTCTCTTAACCGTATCGGAACAACTCCTGCTCCTCACCACACCTTCCTTAACGAGGTTCTTCGTTATGAGTTTGGTATGACGGGCTACAACGTAACCGACTCCGGTATGCCTTATATGAACACCGCAAACTGCGTATGGGCAGGTAACGATCTTCCTATCAACGGCGTATCTCACACAGTTCCCGATATTCCCGAGACAGGCTACGGTCATCTTGCTCAGGCGGCAAGAGATTGCGTACACAACGTTCTCTACACCGTTGTAAACTCTAGCGCTATGAACGGCTTCTCATCCGATATGAGAGTAGTTCGATTCCAGCCCGAGTGGGAATACTTCCTCGGAGTAGCAACCGACATTATCAACGTTGCTATAATTCCCGTAGTAGTATTCTATATCGCAATTGAAATATGGGTAGGCATTAGAAGAAGATTCTTCTGATAAATAAAAAATGCCGATAAGCTCGGCTCAAATAATACGACAAGCAACTCCGCGCGGTATATTCCCCCTCGCCGAGGGGGAACGACCGCAACACCTTTTAAAACCTAACGGCACGTGCCGCAAAAATAAAACAAAAAAACAAAAGGATAAAAGGAGAAAAATATGGAAAAGTTCAAGAAAATCTTGAGAACTGTCCTCATTCTGTCTGTTATCGTCGGCGTAGTATGTATTGCTACGTCCTGCGACGTAATAGGCGGAATCTTCGGTGGTCATACTCATAATCTGACCATCGTTGAAAAGATCGACGCAACCTGTACCGAGGCAGGTCAGGAAGCATACTTCAAATGTGACGGATGCGATCAGCTCTTCGCAGATATCGAAGGCAAGAACGCTATTGAAGCTCCTGTGGCTATCGCTCCTCTCGGTCATAAGATCGTAGGCGTAGCGGGCACAGAGCCCACCTGCACCGAACCCGGTATCGCAGACTGCTTCAAGTGCTCCAGATGTGAAGCTGTTTTTGCGGATGCAAAGGGCGAGAATAAGATCGAGGCTCCCGTAACCAGCGCCCCCCTCGGCCACTCTCTCGTTAAGACCTCCGCAAAGGCTGCTACCTGTACTGCTGACGGCAACAACGAATACTACACCTGCTCCGTATGTAAAAAGGTTTACAAGGATGCAGATGCAAAGACCGAAACCACTGCTGCGGCTGAGATCATCAAGGCAAGCGGTCACGCAGAGGTAAAGCACGATGCAAAGGCTCCCACCTGTACCGAAAAGGGTTGGGACGCATACGTGACCTGTAAAAACTGCGATTACACCACCTATGCAGAAAAGGCAGCTCTCGGTCACGACGAGATCAGCCACGATGCAAAGGCTCCCACCTGTACCGAAAAGGGTTGGGACGCATACGTGACCTGTAAAAATTGCGATTACACCACCTATGCAGAAAAGGCAGCTCTCGGTCACGACGAGATCAGCCACGATGCAAAGGCTCCCACTTGTACCGAAATCGGTTGGGATGCATACGTGACCTGTAAAAACTGCGATTACACCACCTATGCCGAAAAGGCAGCTCTCGGCCACAAGCTTACTAAGACCGAGGCAAAGGACGCTACCTGCCTTGAGGACGGTAACGTAGCATACTGGACCTGTTCCTCCGTCTGCAAGCAGATCTTCTCCGATGCAGAGGGCAATAACGTTATCACCAACACCATAATCCCCGCAAAGGGACACACCCTTTCCGAAACCCTTATCGTAGAGGGCGCAGTTAAGAATTACGAGCCCGGCTCAAGCTTCGATGCATCCAATCTTGTAGTAAAGCTTGATTGCAAGGATTGCGATTATACCAAGGAGGTTACCGGCTATACTCTCAGCAAGACAGAGAACCTTCAGCCCTCTGATAACGCGGTAGTTGTTACATATGTAGAGGACGGTAAGACCTATACCGCTTCTATAGCTATTGTAGTAGTTCACGTACACGTTACCGGCGATCTTGTTCCCGCCGTTGCTCCCAACTGTACCGAAACAGGTACTCTTGCATACTATGAGTGCGAAATTTGTAAGCATAAGTTTGCAGATAAGGACGCAACCGAGCTTTACGAGTCGGTTGTTGTTCCTGCTCTCGGTCACGACGAGATCAGCCACGAGGCAAAGGCTCCCAACTGTACCGACATTGGTTGGGACGCATATGTGACCTGCAAAAATTGCGATTACACTACCTACGTAGAAAAGGCAGCTCTCGGTCACTCCACCTCTAAGGTTGATGCAAAGGCTCCCACCTGTACAGAGGAAGGCTACGAGGCATATTACACCTGTAGCGGCTGTGATAAGCTCTTCTCTGACGCAGATGCTAAGAATATTATCCCTGCTCCTATCGTTGTAGGCGCTCTCGGCCACGACGAGATCAGCCACGATGCAAAGGCTCCCACCTGTACAGACATTGGTTGGGACGCATACGTGACCTGTAAAAACTGCGATTACACTACCTATGCCGAAAAGGCAGCTCTCGGTCACAATGCTACCAAGACCGAGGCTAAGGAATCCAGCTGTACCGAAGCAGGTAATAACGCATACTGGACCTGCTCTGTTTGCGGTAAGGTTTACTCCGACGAGGCTTGTACCGTTGAGACCTCGGTTGAGGCTGAGACTCTTCCCCTTGCAAAGCATGAAACCAATCTTCTCTCAGATGCAAACGGTCACTGGTACGATTGCGCTAACTGTGACTATGTAACCGATAAGGAAAACCACAGCGGCGTCGCTTATCCCGATGCAGCTCCCAAGTGTACAGTTTGTGACACCGAGTTCGGTAAGGCAAGCTGGGACGGCTGGGTTCTCTTCAGACCCGGTATCGTAGAGGTTGCAGGCGGCTCTGTTACCTCCGCATCTCATGTAACTGTTAACGGCATTATGGCAAGCCAGTACGTATTCGGCGCAGGCTCTGCAGGCTCCGACAGCACTATCTGGACTATGTCCGATGCTTCTGATTACAACAACGGAATGTATCAGGTAAGAATTCCTACCGTTGGCGATAACGAGAGATATATTTACCTCTACGTTTCCAATGATGGCGACACCGACATCAGCTTCAGAATCTACTCTGAAAACTATGGCGACAAGGGCGGCGTTGACGTAACTCTTGCTGCTGGCGAGAGCGGCTGGTTCAAGTATTCGGTACACACCGGTACAACCATTGGTTCTAACGTAAACCTTAAGCTTCTCTCCGATCTTGCTTCTGAGACCACCGTTACTATCTATGGCTACTGGCATCTTGAGACAGAGGAGATAGCGAACCTTGATATTGCTAACAGAAGCGAAATCAAGCTTTCCTACCGTGCAGGCGAAAAGTTCAGCCTTCCCGAGCTTATTCTCGTCTCCAATATTTTCTCTAATAACGAGAACGACCTTCTTAACAATGGCGGTGCTGTAGAAAAGTATTATATTGCAAGCAACTTTACAGTTTCCGGCCTTGAGATCGGACAGACCCTTGAGGCAGGCAATTACACAGTAACCGTATCCTTTGGCGGTAAGAGCGTTGAGCTTCAGATTGTCGTAAGCTCCCATACTCACGCTCCCGAGCTTGTTGCAAAGAAGCCCGCAACCTGTACTGAGGACGGTTATGAGGCATATTACATCTGTAATGTAGACGGCTGCGGTCAGCTCTTCGCAGATGCAGAGGGTAATACTCCCATCTCTTCTATCACTACTCTTCCCGCAGGACATGTTGAAAGCGCTGCTATCCCGGGTCATAAGGCAATCTGCCCTAGATGCGGAGCAGAGAGCGGCGAGGTTCTTGATCCCGACGGATGGGTACATTTCGCACCCGGCGTTGTTTGGTCCGACTACTATGAGGGTATCTACGGTACTGTAGACGGCTCCAGCTACATCGATTACGAGATAGGTAATTATGAGGGCGGAATTCTTGCAACTAAGTTTACCTTCGCTGCAGGTACACCCGCAAACGCTTCTACCGCTTTCTGGAATGATCAGAACCTTGCACAGAACATTAAGGTTCCTGTAAGACAGGACGGCACTCGCGTTATCGCAGTTATCACCAACCACGGCACTGAGGATATTACGATCACCTTTGGTCAGGTTGACAGCGCGAGCGATAAGGGTAGCGGAACAATCCTTGTTCCCGCAGGCAGAACCGCAGCCGTAGAGTACAAGGTTACATCCGGCGCAGCTCAGGGTAATAACGGTTGGATCGCAGTAAGAAATAACGTTGAGACAGAAACCGTTGTTACGGTATACGGATACTTCTGCGTAGAAGATGATATCGCTTCTCTTGAAATTAAGACTCCCGCTGAAAAGCTTTCATTCTCTGCGGGCGATACATTCACCGCTGAGGGACTTCGCCTCGCTATTGCTTCCAAGGTAGAGGGTGCAACCGCAAACTATGGTGAAACTGAGATCTACTCCAACTTCTCTACAGATTTTGACGGTTATGTATTCACTGCTAAGGATTCCGGTACTAAGACTGTAACTGTTTCCTTCGGTGGCGCAACAGTCACCTACGAGATTACAGTGCTTGACCACGCTCACCAGGCTGTAGAGCACGCAGGCGTTAACGCAGTTAAGTGTGAGAGCGACGGCTACGAGACCTACTACTCCTGCTCCGTTGCAGGCTGTGATAAGATCTTCTCTGACGCAGCATGTCAGAACGAGATTTCAGCACCCGTAGTTATTAAGGCTCATAACGAAAGCACTACAATTCCCGGTCAGGAGGTCGTTTGCCCTGAGTGTGGTAAGGCTACTGGCGAAATCCGCGATCCCGATGGTTGGATTCACTTTGCGCCCGGCGTTGTTTGGTCCGACTACTATGAAGCAATAGAGGGTACTGTTGACGGCTCAAGCTACATCGATTATGAGATCGAAAACTATGAGGGCGATATTCTTGCAACCAAGTTTACTTTCGCGGCAGGCACACCTGCAAATGCTTCTACCGCATTTTGGAATGACAAGGATTTTGCTCATAATATCAAGGTTCCTTTAAGAGACGGCGGCACCCGTGTTATCGCAGTTATTACTAACCATGGTACCGAAGATATCACAATCACCATAGGTCAGGTTGATAATGCGAAGGACACCGGTAGCGGCACGGTTCTTGTTCCTGCAGGAAAGAGCGCTGTTGTAGAATACAAAATTACTTCCGGTGCAGACCTTGGCAACAACGGTTGGATTGCAGTAAGAAACGACGTTGCTACCGAGACCGTAGTGACTATGTACGGTTACTTCTGTGCAGAACAGGATGCAGAGGATCTTGTTATTAAGACTCCCGCAACCAAGACTACATTCCAGGTTGGCGATACCTTTACTGCAGAAGGACTCCGCCTCAAGCTGTCCCCCGATAACGCTGCTTCAGGTGCATACTACGGTCAGACAGAGGTATACTCCAACTACACCACCAATTTTGATGGATACACCTTCACTGCAGAGGATGTTGGTACAAAGACAGTTACCGTATCCTTCGCAGGTGCAACTGTAACCTACGAAATTACTGTTGAATAATTAAATAATTATTAGAGTAATTCTGTAAAATAAAAGGCAGAGGCATCGCAAAAGCGATGCCTCCGTTTTTTGTTTTCAGTGATCTGCTTAGAGTTCACCTTGAAATTGTTTTGTTAAGAATAATCAAGCCTCTTCAAAGAGCTCCTTGCCAACGCCGCAGACAGGGCATTCAAAGTCCTCGGGAAGATCCTCGAACTTTGTTCCGGGGGCGATACCCTGCTCGGGAAGTCCAAGCTCCTCGTCATATTCCCAGCCGCAAGGGCCACATACGTATTTTGCCATATTTATTTTTCCTTTCAATTAATCAAATTTTTGTTTTCTGTATTCATTATAACCAAAAATCAGATAATCTACCGTGACAAAGTCACAAAAAACTGAATTTATTTAACAAGCTCCTCTGCAAGTGTCACGACCTGTGCTTTGCTCTCCTCGTTAAGCGCGGAAAGTATCCTCACCTCGGTCTCTGCAAGAGCGAGATTCTTGCTCTTTTCCAGCATGGATTTCATCACCTTTGTTGCCATAGGAGCCCAGGAGCCGTTCTCAATGAACGCGACGAGTCTGTTCTGGTAATTTCTCTCGGTAAGGTGGTTAATAAACTCCTTCATAAAGGGGAAAACGTCTGCGTTGTAGGTGGTGGTTGCGAGAACGAGCCTGTCGTATCTGAAGGCGTCCTCAACCGCCTCGTGCATATCGCATCTGGCAAGGTCGCTGACCGCCACCTTGACTCCCCGATTCGTCAGCTCCTCTGCCAAAAGCTCTACTGCCGCCTTCGTATTGCCATAAACCGAGGTGTAGGCGATGCACACACCCGATGCTTCGGGACGGTAGCTTGACCAGACGTCATAGAGATTAATATAGTAGCTGAGATTTTCGCTAAGAACGGGACCGTGCAGGGAACAGATAAGGTCTATATCAAGCGCCGCTATCTTTTTCAGTATAGTCTGCACCTGCGCTCCGTATTTTCCGACGATGCCGATGTAATAGCGTCTCGCCTCGCACGCCCATTCCTCCTCGGTGTCAAGCGCGCCGAATTTTCCAAAGGCGTCGGCAGAGAACAGCACCCTGTCAGTCGAATCATAGGTCATAATTACCTCGGGCCAATGTACCATAGGCGCGGTAATAAAGGTGAGCTCGTGTCTGCCAAGCGAGAGCTTATCCCCATCGCCGACAACGATGCATCCGTCGGCAAAATCTATGCCAAAAAAGCCCTTTATCATATTAAACGCCTTTGCAGATGCCACAATGGTAACATCAGGAAAGACCTTTACAAACTCCATAATGCTGGAGGAGTGGTCGGGCTCCATATGCTGAATAATAAGATAATCGGGCGTTCTCTCACCAAGGGCGGATTTGATCTTATCTATCCACTCGGCAGAGAAACGGATATCCACGCTGTCCATAATTGCTGTTTTTTCGTCAATTATAGCATAGGAGTTATATGCCATACCGTTTGGAACTGAATACTGTCCCTCAAACAGATCTATTTCGTGGTCGTTTACACCAACGTATTTAATATCATTAGTAATCATATTATACCTCTTTAATAATTATATCCAATCGATTATAACATAAACCAAGTAGAATATCAATATTTATATAGCAAAAAACGCCTGCAATAGCAGGCGTTTTTGACTTATTTATCAAAGAGATGATCCTTGAAATTATCGGAATAGTGCTTTACCTCGTTCTCGTCCACCCAGATCGCCTCAACTCCGTCAAGCGAGTTGATAAGGGCCATTCCATCCTCGATGCTCATACAGAACAGCGCGGTAGAAAGTCCGTCACCCTTTCCCGAGTCAGAGCAGATAATTGACACCGACAGCAGTCCCTTCGCGGGCATAAGAGTGTCGGGGTCGATGATGTGGTGATAGCGCTTGCCGTCAACAACGTAGTATCTCTGATACGATCCGCTGGTGACGATGGCATTGTCCTGAAGTCCGATATATTCGATATAAGGTACTTCCTCGTTGGCAGCGGGATTTTCGATACCTGTTTTCCATTTGCTGCCGTCTGCCCTTGCACCGACGGTGCGGATATTTCCGCCAACGTTTACAACGTATCCCGTCTTGCCCATGCTTTCAAGCATCTTAGCTGCCATCTCGACCGCGTAGCCCTTCGCAAACGCGCCAACGTCAAGAGTCATCTTGGGATCGGCAAGATATACTGTAGAGTTCTTTTCGTCAATGATAAGGTCGTTTATGTCGGTATGCTCGGATGCCGCCTCAAGCTCGTCCATTGGGGGAAGCTCTGCATCCCAAGGAGCGTCAATTCCTGCGGCGCGGTAGTCATGCCAGATAGACAGCACGCTGCCCATAGCTACGTTCATTTTTCCACCCGTCAGAGTGTACATCTCCTTGGCGTAAAGGAGCATATCTATTATTCTTTTGTCAACCTTTACGACTCTGTGCTCACCGTCCACAAGCTTGTTTACGGTGCAGAGGTTGTTAATACCCTCGTACTCGTTATAGATGTCAAAGAGCCTGTGATATTCGCCGAGCAGGTCAAGCACCTTTTTGCTAACCTCTCCGAATCTCTCGCCCTCCGTCTCATAGCCTACTATGGTGGTCACGGTGTCAAAGATGCTGAAGGAGTAGGATTTATACTGTTGCTTCTCGGGCTCGGTGCAGCCTACAAGAGAGTAGGGCAGCAGAAGCGAGAGGACAACCAATAAAATAATCAGCCTTTTTTTCATTTTTACCTCGGGTGTAATCAAAAAGGGAGGATGCCCTCCCTTTTGATCAATTTATTTGTTCAATAAATTACTGAGCGTTTGCGATAGACTTAACAACTACGTCAATGATGCCGTCTATGGACATGGTGCAGCCTGCGCCAAGAAGTGCATCGTCGTTGGAGATAACGTAGCCGTTATCCATTTCCTGAGTAGCCATACCGTCAACCTGTGCGCTTGTCATACCTACGATGTGTGCAGAGAATGCTGCAGACTGAAGGTACCACTCCTTAACGGTCTCGTTACCAACGAGGGAGTGACCGAACTTAGACATGTTGTATTCTTCCTTGAGCTCTCTCTTAGTGCCCTTGAAGGAGGTGCCGGTGATAGCGCCGGTAGCATCAAAGGTGGTCTTGGGCTGGATAGCATCGTTAAGAGAAGCTACGATCTTACCGTCAACAAGTGCGGTAGCAGCGAAATCAGAGTAAACCTGGATTGCGCCGTCCTTCTCGGAGGTAGCAGCTGCAGAGTCGCTGTCTGCGGAGTTGATTGCAAGGCCGAGGGTAATAGTGCCTGCGGTCTTGAAGGTAGCCTTCTGATCATCGTTGCCGGCCTTTACAACCGCATTGATGAAGTCGGTGATAGAGATGGTGCAACCTGCGCCGAGAAGAGCCTCGTCCTTGGAGATAACGTAGCCGTTATCCATTTCCTGAGTACCCATAGCCTTAACCTGTGCGATGGTCTTGCCTACGCACCAAGCCTCGAAAGCGTCTGCCTGCTCGAACCACTCCTTAACGGTCTCGTTACCAACGAGGGAGTGACCGAACTTAGACATGTTGTAATCATAACCAAGCTCTCTCTTTGTCTTGGTATTGCCGATAGTGAAGGTGCCATCCTCGTTGATGGTAACCTTGTTCTGAATAGCGTCTACATAGCAGTGAACGATAACGCCGTCCTTGTCAAGAACAACTGCTGCGATAGTGCCGTCAACCTGTGCGTTGGTGTCGTTGATGGAAACAACTGCGCCCATACCAAGGGTGTACTCCTGCTCGGTAGGACCTGCGGGAGTGTTGTTGCCACCAAGTACAACGATAAGTACTACTGCAAGAATAACTACTGCTGCTACTGCACCGATAATGATGCCGAGAGTCTTCTTGTCAAGGGGTTTCTTCTCAACGGGAGTCTCGGTGGGCTGCTCGTTGACATTCTTCATTTCTTCGCTCATTTTAAAATCTCCTTTTAAAATTTTATTATTTTTGAGTTTTACTCCACTCGCAATTATAACATATAAATCTTTAAATGTCAAGATTATACTTTTATATTTATAATTGATATATTTTTAACGAAATTAAACCGATAAAAGCACACTAAACAACTTGACATAAACTTCGAAAAATGTTAAAATATCTTGTTAAGCAAAGTATATGAGAAAAAACAGGAGATAAAAATGGATATAGTTGTAAAGTTAATATACAACGTTGCGCTGCTTTTTATTATGATGGTTCCCGGAGTTTTGATGAAAAAGTGCAAGCTCTGCTCGGATAGCTTCGGAAAGGGTCTGTCAAATCTTGTGCTTTACATAGCCCAGCCGGCGCTTACCTTCGTTGCATATCTTCGCCCCTATGATGAAAAGATAATGATAAACGCTATATACGTTTTCGTTTTCTCCATAATTCTTCACGCGCTCTTTGCCGTTGCGGCTATGCTTTGCTTTAAGAAAGCCCCCGATTCTATGCGCCGTATGCTAAGATTTGCTACGATCTTCTCAAACGTTGCGTTTATGGGTATCCCGCTTATTGCAGCAGTTCTTGAGGACACCTATCCCGGCTCTACCGTTTACGCACTGCTTTATAGCGTCACCTTTAATGTGTTCCTATGGTCGCTCGGCGCCTGGATATGCACAAACGGCAGAGATTCCGATAAGGACGGCGTGGACGACCATGAGGAGCATAAGCAGAAAACATCCATCTTGCAGGCATTCACTCACCCAATCACCATCGCATCGGCTATTGGTCTGATATTCTTTATTTTCCCCATACACACCTACGTGAACGGAACTATTATTGAGGAGTCCTTCGTTATGCTGAAGGGGCTGGTTGCACCGCTCTCTATGGTAGTTATCGGACTTCGCCTTGCGGACATGAGCTTTAAGGGAATGCTTAAGGATAAGGGAATGTACGTATTTATTGCCTTAAGACATATTATTTTGCCCCTTTTGTCACTTGGCATCGTAAAGCTTGTCGGCTTGATCATTCCCCTTGATCCCGCGGTGGAGATGGTGACGGTAATTCTCGCGGCGGCTCCCGCCGCAACCTCGGCTACTATGTTTGCCGAGAAGTTTGACTGCGATGCTATCTACGTTTCAAGGTTGGTCACGGTTTCCACACTTATTTCTATAATTACAATACCCCTGATACTTTTGTTAGTGTAAAGAAAGATGAATTTTAATAGTATTATTCCCGAAATAGAGAAAAAAATAGGCTACGTCTTTAAGGATAAAAGCCTTATAACACAAGCATTTACCCGATCCAGCTTCTGCAACGAGCATAAGGGCAGAGGGGGCATGGAGTATATCTCCAACGAGGTGCTGGAGTTCTTTGGCGACAGCGTGCTTTCCACCGCGATTATCAGTATGATGCTGAGGGAGAAGACCGAGAGATACGAGCACGGAATTTATACGAGGCTTGACGAGGGCGATTTCTCTAACATACGCTCAAAGCTCAGCGACAAGCGTAATCTGTCGCGCAGTATGGCGTTGCTTGGACTGCAGAAATATCTCCGTATGGGCGAGGGTGACGGAAAGCTCGGTATAGAGAACGAGCCCTCGGTAATGGAGGACCTTTTTGAGAGCATTATCGGCGCTGTATATATCGACTGTGGTATGGATATGGCGCGCGTTATCACCGTTGTGGCGGGGATGCTTGACGTATCCGTATACTTCTCGGGTGAGGCGGCTCCCATTCAGAGCTATAAGAACGCCCTGCAGGAGTTTTGCGCGGACAAAAAGAACCGTCTGCCCGCACCGATATACAAAACCGTATCCGAGTCGGGCCCCGATCACAAGCGAGTTTATGAGAGGGCGGTTATTATCGGTGATAGAACGGTTGCCACGGGTAAGGGAAAAAATCAGAAAATTGCCGACAGCGCAGCAGCCGAAGCGGCCCTTGAAATACTGAAAAAAGAGCAAGATAATACCAAAAAAGTAAATATAAGTTTGCTTTCCGACCTTAAAAATCACGCGATAAAGAATAAACAGCCATCTCCCGAGTTCAGAGATCTGGGCGAAAGTCCTACATCAACGGCAAGCTCTAGGGAGTTTGTAATTGAGTGTCGCTGTATGGGAAAGTCGGCGGTTGCTATTGGCAAGAGCAAGCAGGAGGCAAGAGCTTTGGCAGCGGAGAAGGTGCTTTTGGAGTTGCTTCCGAAGAAGGAAACCTCGTCCGCTCGTAAAAACGGCAAAAGAGTTGCAAAGCCTGCTGCGAAAAAGCCTGCTTCACAGGCGAAAAGAACTTCAAAAAGAATTAGTAAGCCTAAAAAGAAATCCTGAATCTGAGGACAAAATATGAAAAAAACCTATCTTGAGGGTGGACGGATCTGCACCTCTCACGGAGTACGCGGACTTGTGAAGGCGGAGCATCTTTGCGACTCGCCGAGGGTTCTGCTTGACGTAAAGAAAATATATTTCAAGGAGCGCGACGGCTCTTATACCGAACGGGGACTGACCTCTGCATCGGTTATGGGGCAGTTTGTCCTTATGGGAATTGAGGGCATCTCCTCCCGCGAGGAGGCTATTGCTTATCGCGGCAAGCTCTTTTATCTGCATCGCGACGATATTCCTCTGGCTGAGGGAGCCATGCTTATCGCCGATATGATCGGTCTGCCCGTTTATCACGCGCAGAGCGGCGAGAGCCTTGGCGAAATAGCCGACGTCAGCGACGTGGTCGGCAGAAGAATTTATACCGTAAAATATCAGGGACGCGAGGTTCTTATCCCCGACGTGCTCGAATTTATAAAGGAGATAAGCGAGGACAGGGGTATGGCGGTTCTGCCTATTCCGGGCCTTTTCGATGCGGCAGATGAGGTTTGACGTTATGACGCTTTTTCCGGATATGGTGCGCGGCGTTCTCTCTGAGAGCATTATAGGCAGAGCGCAGAGCGGCGGTCTTATCGAGATTGCCTGCCACGATATCCGCGAATTTTCTAAGGATAAGCACAGAAAGGTTGACGACACCCCCTACGGCGGCGGTGTTGGTATGGTTATGTCCTGTCAGCCTATATACGATTGCTACGAGAGTATAGCGAATGCTATTCCGGAGGGCAGCAAAACGAGAGTTATCTATATGTCCCCAAAGGGCAGAATGTTCTCTCACTCGGTGGCAAAGGAGCTTTCCGAGTATGATAATCTTATATTTCTCTGCGGTCACTACGAGGGCGTGGATCAACGTGTGATCGATGAGATCGTTGATGAGGAGATTTCCATCGGCGACTATGTTGTGACGGGCGGTGAGATCCCCGCCTGTATAGTTATAGACGCGGTGTCAAGGCTGCTTGACGGCGTTCTCGCATCCAGCGAGTGCTACGAGGGCGAGTCGGTTGCTTCGGGTATTCTTGAATATCCACAGTACACAAAACCTCGCGAGTTCCGCGGCAGAGAGGTGCCCGAGATACTTCTTTCGGGCGACCACGCAAAGATCGACAGATGGCGGCTGGAGGAGGCGGTGAGGATCACTAAGGAGCGACGTCCCGATATGCTACTCGCCCACCCCGAAATAGAGGAATCTCTGAAACCTAAAAAGAAAAGGAGGGTAAAAAATGGCTAAACCGTCTCTTCGAGAGATATTTTTTGACAACGACGATATAAGCTCGTCTGTCGGTAGCAAGCACGGTATTTACTCCCGTGAGTTCTCGGGCTCAATAACCCAGAGAATGAAAAAAATGCTCTCCTCAAGATTTTTTAAGCTTGCAAAAGCGGCGTCATATCTTATAGCCCACATTTCCACGCGTGTATACGGTACGGCAATGCTTTGCTTCGGTATTCTGGGCACCATTATGCACTTTCTCGGCTTCGGCGCGGGGGAAGATATTGCGAATCCCATAGTCGGCATCATTTTTGCGCTACTCTCGATTCCTTTTCTTCTTGCGGATAAGCCGCT
Organism: Clostridia bacterium; assembly: GCA_017522795.1. Taxonomy (GTDB): domain Bacteria; phylum Bacillota; class Clostridia; order Oscillospirales; family CAG-272; genus UBA1740. The sequence continues at coordinate 79,674 of JAFWXZ010000070.1, forward strand.
ACCGATTTTCTTGCAGGATTTCAAGCCCACCGATCTTCTCTTCTTCGAGTTTTTCTGTATGAAGAGACATACCGTACTTGAGAGCGAAAGACGCTTTCCTATATCAGTTGCCATCATAATCGGCTGTGTTCCCGCGCTGTTTTCTGCGCTGATACCTCTTTGGCAAATGGCACTTATTATCGGAATACTCGTCTGTGTGTATATCGGCATTGAGTCACCTGAGTTTATCTTTTTCACGTCGCTGTTTTCGCTGCCTTTTCTCAGATATATCCCGTCAAGCGATCTTGTACTTTCGCTTGCTCTTACGCTGGCGGTTATATCTTTCTTGACAAAGGCGCTTCACGGCAGACGAGTTCTGTATATCGAGCAGTATGATATATGCCTTGGTGCGATGCTTTTGTTCATACTTATCAGCGGTATTTTTGTCAAGGGCATAGAGTCCTTCTCGAGCTCTGTGCGAATGATTATTCTTGCCTGTGGATACTTCCTTGCGGGTAATATAATCACCAACCGCCGCCTTGCATCCCTCGCGGCAAATTCCATAGTAATCTCGGGAACTATCGCCTCGCTCGTGTCCGTAGTTCAGCTTATCGCCGTGTGGGCAAGGTCCTCTTCCGAGCTAATCGTTGAGGAGCTGTCTGCGGTGCTATCCCGCGCAGACGGTGTTGCTGTAGTCCTTATGACTGCGGTAGTGTTTGCGGTCGGTATGGCGGCAGAGTCATCCTTGCGTTACAGAGTGGCGTACATTTTGTCAGCAGCTGCCTGTATCATCGCTCTCATCATCTCGGGCGAGGTGTTCGCGCTTACCTCTCTGCTGCTCGGCATCGGAGCCTACGCGGTTATCAAGTCAAACAAGCTTCCTTGGCTATTTATGCCACTGCTTCTTTTGGCGGCGGTGCTGTTTCTCCTTCTTCCGAGCGGTGTGCTTGACGTTATATTTAAGTATAGCCCGTCGGTCGTATCGGCAAAGGAGCTGTTCACCCTCTGGAATGGAAGTATGAGAGCATTTGCAGACAATATGCTGGTCGGTATCGGTATCGGTAAGGAGAGCTTTGCTGCGGAAATGGCAAATCTGGGCATTTTCGGTCATCCCGATTCCTCCAATCTTTTTATAGAGCTTGGACTTGAGGCGGGAATGTTTGCGCTTATTTGCTTTATGCTGATGCTTTTTACCCGCCTGAAGCATAGGGCGCATCAGTATCTCTACGTCAGAAATTCTCAGGTTGCAATGCTGTCAAACCTCAGCGGAGTATGTCTTTTCAGTCTGCTTGCCTTTGGTATGGTTAATTATATTTGGTCGGACATTTCGGCGTATTATTTGTTCTGGTGCATCTTCGGTATCGGAAGCGCCACACTTCGCGTTGCAAAGAACGATTACGACGATAGAGTAGTATACTATGAGGAGACGAGCGACTTTGATTCCTCTGTAATTGATATTGAAATTGGGTAAAAATACCCTCAAAAAGCAGTTTTGTTCAAAAAAACCGATAAAATAACATTTATTATTTCAAAAAGGTATTGATTTTTTGTTAAAAATTTGATATACTTGTTAAGAAGTAAGATTTAGAAATCCAAGGAGAAAAAATATGATTTCTCGTAATGTTACTATTCGCAACAGCGTTGGTCTTCACGCAAGACCTGCAACCTTCTTTGTACAGAAGGCAAATTCCTTCAAGAGCTCTATCTGGGTTGAAAAGGAGGATTGCCGCGTGAATGCAAAGAGCCTGCTTGGTGTCCTTTCTCTTGGAATCACTAAGGGAACCGATATAACCCTTATCGCAGACGGTGCTGATGAGAGCGCCGCAGTTGAGGGACTTGCAGAGCTTGTTGATGGCGAGTTTGGCGAGAAGTAATTGAGCGCACCCTGACACAGATGCGTGTTTCTTGGGGCGGCTCCAAAAGGGTGACGTGTACGGTTTCGGTGCTCGTTGCCCTTTAATTTTTCTTATTCTATCACCTGAGGAGGTACGGTATGTCCGCAATAGCAAGGCTTCGGGACAAGGCAAATTCTCTGCCCACCGTCCCCGGGGTGTATATAATGAAGGACGCGTCGGCAAACGTTATCTACGTCGGCAAGTCCAAGAAGCTTAAAAACAGAGTGACAAGCTACTTTACGGGAAACAATCATACGCCAAAGACTGCAAGAATGGTGTCGCTGGTGGATGATTTTGACTATATAGTATGTAAGACCGAGATTGAGGCGCTGACGCTTGAGAACGTGCTTATCAAGCGGCATATGCCAAAGTACAATATTCGCTTAAAGGACTCAAAGTCCTATCCTTACATCAAGGTGACAAACGAGGAATACCCCAAATTGTTCGTCACCCGCGAGAGAAAGAGCGACCGTGCGCGCTATTTTGGTCCATATCAGGGCGCATCATCGGCGTACGCTGCTCTTGAGGCGGTGATGAAGGTATTTGCGCTCCCCACCTGCAAGCGCTCTTTTCCAAAGGATATAGGTAAGGATCGCCCCTGCATTTACAGGGATATGGGCAGATGTATTGCCCCCTGCGCGGGAAATGTCACGCCCGAAGAATACCGCGAGAGAGTCCGCTCGGCAGAGCGGGTGCTTGACGGAAACACCGCCGCAGCGAGAGATGCCCTTCGTGCCGATATGGAGCGGGCGGCAGAGATGCTGGAGTTTGAGCGCGCTGCCGCAATCCGAGATCAGCTTCTCGCCCTTAACAGACTGTCCGAAAAGCAGAAGGTGGTTGCTGACGTAAAGGTAAGCCGAGATATTTTCGCCCTCTGTGTCAGCGAGGGCGTGGGCGTTATGTCGCTTCTTTCAGTAAGAGAGGGCGCTTTGGTAAACAAGAGCGTATTTATGCTCTCTGCCGCAGATCCCGTCACACCCGACGAGGCGGTTTCGCTTATCGCCGCCCATTACGATGCGGGTGGCAGTATACCGAAGGAAATTATGCTTGCCTTTGATGCCACCGAGGAGGATATTGCCCTTCTGTCCGAATATATGTCGCTGCTTGCAGGCAAAAGGGTTGCTGTTAAGATCCCCGAGCGCGGTGACGGTCGCGCCCTTTGCGATATGGCTGTGCAGAATGCGAGGGAGGCGGCAAGACAGTATCGTCTCGAGGGCGAGAGGGAGGATAAGAACATCCGTCGTCTTGCCGATCTGCTTGGCCTTGCCGAGCCGCCGAAGCGCATCGAGGCTTACGATATTTCAAATATCGGCAACGAGAATATCGTTGCATCTATGGTAGTCTGGTCTGGCGGAAGGCTGAAAAAGAGCGATTACAGGCTGTTCTCCATAAAAACCACCGACGGCGCCGACGATTACGGCTCTATGCGTGAGGCGCTCACCCGCAGGCTATCCCATATTGGTGACGGCTCCGGCTCGCTTGGCGAGATGCCCGATCTTATATTGGTGGACGGCGGTGATGCCCATGTGGGAGTGGCAAAGAGCGTGCTTGCATCTATGTCGCTTGAGATCGCGGTGTTTGGAATGGTTAAGGACGATTTTCATAAAACCCGCGCCCTGACCGATGGCAAAAATGAGATTTCAATAGCAAAAGAGTTTGATATGTACGCTTTTATTTACAATTTGCAAGAGGAAGCCCATAGATTTGCGGTTAAAAACTCCCAGCGCGGTAAAATAAAAACGATGACACATTCCACTCTTGAGAAAATAGAGGGTATAGGTCCTGCCAAGGCGAGAGCGTTGCTTTCGGCTATGCCTATGGCAAGGATACGCGCCGCTACGGCAGAGGAGCTTTGCGCTGTTCGGGGCATTGGCAGAGCGGATGCCGAGAGAATAGAGGCGTATTTTAAGGAAAAACGAGGTAAAAGGAAATGATGAGAATAATTACAGGTAGCGCAAAGGGAAAGAAGCTGGTAAGCCTTGAGGGCGATGCCACAAGACCTACTTCCGAGAGAATAAAGGAGGCGGTTTTCTCCTCCATTCAGTTTGACGTGGAGGGCAGACGCGTGCTCGATCTCTTCGCTGGATCGGGACAGATGGGACTTGAGGCGCTCTCTCGCGGCGCGGCAAAGGCTACCTTTATCGACCTCTCCCGCGAGGCGATGGATATAGTTAAACAGAATGCTAAAGCTACAGGCTTCTTTGACGTGAGCCACTTCCTCGTCAGCGATTGGCGTAATTATATCAGAAAGGCATCGGGAAGGGAGCAGTACGACCTTGTTTTTATTGATCCCCCATATGCTATGGAGTGCTGCGCCGATGCGGCGGCATATCTGGCAAAGACCGAGCTTATCATTCCCGGTGCGATAGTGGTGCTTGAGTCGGGCGAGGAGGAGATCAGTCTTGACGATCCCAGACTCGCAGGCTATAGGGTTATAAAGTCCACCCACTATGGCAAAAAGACCTTCGTTAATATTCTGTTCTACGAGGGCGGGGAGGCAGCAGAATGAGCGTAATTCTCCCCGGTAGCTATGATCCCGTCACCAAGGGACATTTGGACATCATCCGCCGCGCAGCCGAGAAATTCGACGAGGTTTACGTGGTCGTTTTCACCAATCCGAAGAAGCAGTATATGTTCTCGGTGGAGGACAGGGTGCGTATGCTTATGATCGCCACCGACGACCTTGATAACGTGCTTGTCAGCTACTCAAACGGGCTTGTGATCGACTATATGACCGACCACGAGATAAGCAAGATCATCAAGGGCTATCGCACCGACGAGGATCTTAAATGGGAGCGCGAGCAGGCAGATTGGAACTATGAGCACGGCAGATATGAGACCGAGCTTTGGAAATGCCGCGACGGTCTCGAGGGCATCAGCTCCACCGCCGCAAGAGAAGCGCTTTTGGAAAACGAGCCCCTCGATATGCTTCCCGAAAAGGTGGCAGAGTATATAAAGGAAATCAAGAGCAAATAATAAATGTAATTTAAAATATGGGGCTGTGAAAAGCCACTGCTTCAGCCCCATAAAAAACTTTTAAAAAAACTATTGACTTTTATAAACTCTTATGATATAATAGCAAAGCGAGGTTTGACGAAAGCAAATTTTGGCGGATTAGCTCAGTTGGCTAGAGCGTCCGGTTCATACCCGGCAGGTCGTTGGTTCAAATCCGACATCCGCTACCACACCTCGGCCCGTTGGTCAAGCGGTTAAGACACGGCCCTTTCACGGCTGTAACATGGGTTCGATTCCCGTACGGGTCACCAAACCCGAGAAAGCACCACGAAAAGTGGTGCTTTTTCTTTTTCTCGGGTTTGGCGACCCGTATGTCTCGAACCCACTCGCGCACGCAAAGTCAAGCATTTCATAGCTATGAATTGCTTATTTTACAACTCATCACCTGCGCGAATCGGGTTCGAAACATTGCTCCGCCGCTTCCGTGTCGGAAGCCTTGCAGGGCGGAGCAAATTCCCGTACGTGCGACTCCGTCGGGATCGACCCACCCTGAAAATCTGCGATTTTCAGGATATGGGTTCGCATTTGCCGCTCGGAGATCGGCAAGCTTGTTTGCCAGGCGTAGAGCGAGCAAATATTCGCCCCAGCGAAATTCCCGTACAAATGGCAGACGGATTCGGTGTTCGCCTACTTTTTCTTGACATAACAAATACAATATGATATAATTAAATCAACCACATAAACTTGTTAGGAGGAGCGTTAAAATGAAGAAAACAGCATTTTCAAATAATTATACCAAATGGGTAATTTTTGCAATCATCTTGTTGTTTCTCGTTAGTGCAGTAATTGTGCTTGTTAATGTTATTGAGCACTCATCAAATATTTCAAAAGAGCTGGAAAGTTTCTCTATAAACAATTTAACAAGCGAAGATATTGTGGAAAAAGAAGTTTCATCCATATTTGCTGTGTCGAGAAAATATGATAGCAATACAAAAACCGGTGTTGATGGTGCATCAAAATATGAGGATACAGATCATATTAACTTCAAATGCAAGAGAATAACGGGTATTAATAGAATATCTGCAACAAAGGTAAAAGATTGCACATTAACACTTAATATCTCTTCAACATTATCATCAGGTAATGCTAAAATTGTTGTTATTTGTGATAATGAAATACTGGAATATGTTGAGTTTGGTCAAGATAAAGCTCTTACCTACACAGTAAGCGGTGAACACATTTATTCTGTTAAAATACTCTGTGAGGAAGCAGAACTAGAAATTGATGTGACAAGAGAAATAAAGTAAAAGCTATATTAAGTAATCTATATTTGCACTGATTCGCATAATGACGTTCGATTTAGCTTGAAAAAGGCTCACCATGGAAAAAGACAGGCATCCAAGCATGGACGCCTGTCTTTTTTCATTGTGCGACTCCGTCGGGATCGACCCACCCTGAAAATCTGCGATTTTCAGGATATGGGTTCGCATACCCCGTGAAGCCGTCTGGGAGCTTGCTCACAAGCGGCAAGCGTGGGTATATTCGCCTATGGCGAAATTCCCTGTACGGGCTCCGCACAAAACCGCAAGGGGTATTGCGCTCGGGACATTATTTGTGCGAATTACACTTTTAGCACCGACTGCAAGCGACATCTCCGCGCCGGGCAAGATACCGACTGTGTAGGTATACGCTTAAATTATCTCGAATTTTCTATATATATAGTTATTTCTTTCTTTTTATTAAAAATTTTCTCTTTTGTGTAACCTTCCCCAAAAATCCGTGTCTTATATAATAAAAGAGGTTGACATAATTTATTGTTTATTTTATAATTAGCCATAAGGTAATCGAACTAATAAGGTTTTAAAGAATAGATTTTTCCCTATTCATCGCCAAAATTTTCTTAAATATCCGCATATTCCTCAAAAATTTTGACTCGACTATGAAAAAATCTATTTCTTTAAAACTGCTTCGCACCATACGGCGAATTAATTTTTGATGGATTTTTTTGGATTTTGCCGCAGTCAAGTGCGGACTTCACAAGGCGGAAGCCATAAAAATACGCGAAAATTCATAGCCGTAGGGCCTATGAGTTCGATTGCCTTATGGCTAAAAGGGGGATTTATTATGAAAAGGGCAGTATCGTTAATTCTCGTTTTATCAATGCTTTTCGCGCTTGTTTCCTGCGTGGCGGATTATAAGAAAAATTCACTTGCATCTGCTGCCGAGAAGATGAGCGTCAGCTATAGCGATGCACGGCAGGATGGGTACGCAGAGTTTCTTGAAAGGTTGGAACGCTTCGCCGCTAAGCTGACCTACGAGGTCTATTCTGACAACGAAAAGCAAAGTAATGTTTGCATATCACCTATTTCCGTGTATATGGCTTTGGCTCTCGCCACAGAATGTGCAGGGGGAGAAACACGCGCCGAGATACTTGACGCAGTCGGAGTCACTTATGATGAGGTAAGAAGCTTTACCAAGTATTTATACGCCTTCTCAAACATGGAATTCTATTACAGGGATCTGTTAGAAAACCGTCAGGTGTCAGCATTTGAGGAGCTTGCGAACTCGCTTTGGGCAAATAAGGCGCTACGGCTGAAGCAGTCCTGTATAGATGATCTTGCTACAAACTATCACTGCGATCTTTTCGCCGCTGAGCTTCATACCGACGAGGGAGAAAAGGCAATCAACTCCTACATTAAGGATAAAACCCACGGTATTATCGACGGCGGTATTGACCTCTCTCCCGAAACCGTGATCACGCTTATTAATACCTTTTATCTTAAAGAGGTATGGAACGCCTTTGGCGATAAGCTGACTTTTACGGATAAGGCTTACGATTTCAAGAATGCTGACGGAAGCATAACGAGCACCAAGCTGCTGCAGGGGTATTATTTCAACGGTAAGGCTTTTGAGGGTGATGGATATACCTCATTCTATACTCGTACAGAGCATGGCTTTGATATTAAGTTTATCCTTCCGACAGAGGGACACAGTCTTGACGAGGTATTTACCGAGGAGAATATTTATACTATAAACAATCTCGGTGATTATGAATCCGTCGATGATGAAAATATGCTGCTTTATCACACCAGAGTATTTTTCCCCGAGTACAAGGCGTCCTTTGACGGCGATATATTAACCATACTGAAGGATCGGTTTGGTATAGACAGTCTTTTTGATGTTGACAGATGCAACCTGTCCACCCTTACGGATGATCCTGTTTACTTCTCGTCTGTGATACACAAGTGCAGTCTTGACGTAAATGCAAGGGGTATTGAGGGCGCGGCAGTCACCGTTATGGTTGGCGATGGAGCTGCTGGCCCCGGAGAATACGAGGACGTTTACCAAGATTACATCGTAGACAGAGCCTTTGGCTTCGTTATCTCGGACCATTTCGGAGCCGTGCTTTTCTCGGGCGTTGTAAATGGTATAGAATAAGTACGGTTTCTACAGATAAAATAAAGGCACCGCTACCCGCGGTGCTTTTTGCTATCCTACTTGCTTTTTTTTGCTACTTATTGTATAATGATGTCAACTAAATTTAATGAGGTTGTTTATGAAGCATAGCTTATTAATCCGCTTGGTAGCCTGCCTTTTGCTCGGCGTTTTGCTGTCAGCCTTGTGCTTTTCGCTCTCCTCCTGTGAAATTCAGCCGGGCGAGAGGGAGACCACCGTCTTTATTGCCACGGACATTCATTTGTTTTCGGATAATCTTTTAAGCGAGGACAATCAGCGCTATACGAAGGATAAATTCGTCAGCGACGGTCGTATTCAGGAATATGATTATCAGCTTATGGAGGCTCTCGTGGAGCAGGTGAATGCACAGATCCCCGAGTACCTTATCCTTACAGGTGACCTGACCTTTAACGGCGAGCGGGATTCTCATCTTGAGGTGGCAAGACTCCTTTCGGGTGTAAATCCCGATACAAAGGTGCTTGTTATACCCGGAAACCACGACGTCTATTCCATTAACGCCGTATCGGTAATAAAGGATAAGATGGAGGCCGTCGATAGCATCACAGCCGAGGATTTCAGAGAGATATATGCCGATTTTGGATACGAGGATGCGCTCTATTATGACGAGCTGTCGCTGAGTTATATCTGGGAGCTTGATGATGATAAATGGGCGCTGATGCTGGATACCAGTCTTTCTCGGTACAACGAGGAGAACGATTATCAGATAGTGGGCGGAGGAATTGAGGAATCAACGCTTGCCTGGCTTGAGGAGAAGCTTATCTATGCCAAGGAAAACGGTATAGACGTCATCTCCTTTTCTCATCACAATCTGCTGGTGCATAATCAGCTTTTTGAGTACAATTACACGATGCGTAATTCGGGTGAGGTTCTTGCGCTGTTTGCAGAATACGAGGTGAAGCTTAATTTCTCGGGACATCTGCATATTCAGAGCATAAAGAATACACAGGTGGACGGAACAACTATTTACGACGTTTCGGGTGGCTCGCTTCTCGACTACGGCAACCGCTACGGCAGACTTGATATCTACGATAACTGCTATTCCTATGAGTCAAAGCCTCTCCCTGTTTCCGAGAAAATAAGAGAGCACTCCTTTGAGGTGTTTTCTACAAAATATTACTACAAAACCTTCCTCACCTATAAGACGAGTCTTGGCGCGGAGGATGCCGAGCGGGCAACTCGGGTGTTGAGTGAAATAAATGCCTATTATTTCGACGGCTCGTATGAGCAGATTCGCTCGCTGGTATGGAAAAACCGCGCTCTTATCGGTCTTATCGAGCGGAACACCAAGGACTATGATTCCTCCTACGTAAGCTCAATAATAAACGTAGAAAGGGAAAATCAGCACAGCATTTTAATAGAAAGATAAAGAAGGCCGCAGGGAAATTAACCCTGCGGCTTTTGAATAATTTTTCTTTCCTTTGCCCATAATTCTGAAAACGGATTTGCGAGGGAAAAGTGAAAAACAGGCTTTACAGTGATTACGGTCGGAATATTGAAATGATGAGCGGTCTGCTCAGGGTAAACGAGAGCTTTGATATGATAGAGCGGCATCTGACGGTCTGCAACAAGGATATGTGCTTTTATTATATTGACGGATTTGTAAAGGACGGCGAGATGCTGCGTATTATGCAGTATCTCCTCTCTCAGAAGACTATAGGAACGGCAGAGGAATTGGAGCGAAGGATCCCTTACGTTGAGGTGGAGCTGTCGCAACAGACCGAGAAAATAATCCGCGCGGTTTTGTCGGGACAGACGGCAGTTTTTGCCGAGAGCTTTGGCGATACGGCTATACTACTCGACCTGCGTACCTATCCCGCAAGACCTACCGCAGAGCCCGAGAGCGATAGGGTGATGCAGGGCGCAAGAGATGGTTTTGTGGAAACCCTGGTGGTGAACACCGCTCTCATTCGTCGAAGAATACGCGATCCGAGGCTGACTATGGAGCATTTTTCTCTCGGCGGCTCGTCGGGTACCGACGTGGTGGTCTGCTACGTAAAGGATGTTGCCGACGGTGAGACGGTGGAGGAGGTGAAGCGGAAGCTCTCATCTGTCCGCCCGAAATCTCTGACTCTCGGTTATCAGAGCCTTGCCGAAACGCTGATAAGATCGGGATGGTACAACCCATTCCCGAAGATCCGCACCACCGAGCGTCCCGACACCGCCGCCGCACAGCTTCTCGAGGGCTCGGTCATAGTGATCTGCGACACCTCGCCCCAGGCGATGATACTGCCAACCTCGATTTTTGACTATCTTGAGGAAACCACAGATTTCTGCTTTCCACCACTTACAGGCAGCTATCTTCGCTTTGTCCGAACGGCAATTCTACTTTTGTCGGTCATAATCACACCTCTCTGGTATTTAGCAATAGAATACGCCGACCGCCTGCCGGACTGGCTTGCCTTTATAGTGCCCGACGACTCGGGCGCGTTGCCGATTATTTTCCAGCTATTCCTTGTGGAGTTGGCTATTGACGGACTGAAAATTGCATCGATGAACACTCCGGATATATTATCAAACTCGCTATCAGTGGTGGGTGCGCTGATCCTCGGTGATTTTGCTGTGGAGGTTGGCTGGCTCTGCGCCGACGTGATACTTTATATGGCGTTCGTCGCCATAGCGAATTTTGCCCAGCAGAACTATGAGCTTGGCTATGCCTTCAAGTTTATGCGAATGATGATACTCGCCTTGGTCTACTTCCTCGGAATATGGGGCTTTGTGGCGGGAATATTGCTCTTTGTTTTCTTCGTCAGCACCAACAGAACCCTGTCGGCAAAGCATCATTATCTCTATCCCTTGATCCCCTTTAACCGAAAGGATTTTATGCATCTTATCATCCGCCACAGAAAGCGTGATTTTGATAAAAGCGAGGAAAGCAAGGCTAAAATGTAAACTATAATTAGAAAAAAGCAGGCGTTTGCCTGCTTTTTTGTTGTTTTTGTGTCAATCTTGTGCGTGCTTTTCTCTTAGGAACTGCACGTTTCTCTCCACCTCTCTCTTGTGCAGAGGATACCAGAACCACAGCACCGCCGACAGCAGAATAAAGCCTATGGCGGGGATAAGTGTGGAGATGTCGAAAATGCCCTCCTTAACGCTCTCGGGCAGAGTCGCGCCCGGCAGCTTTTCATAGCCGATAAGGGTGAGAAACAGACCTGTAAGTCCTGCCGCTGCCGCCTGGCCTATCTTTCTTGCGAAGGAATACATTGCGTATATCGATCCGTCCTCACGAATGCCGTTTCTGATCTCGGAGTAGTCTATAACATCGGTTATCAGCGCCCAGGAGACCATTGCGAAAATGCCAAGACCGAGCCAGGAGAACAGATTTACTGCTACGTACACCCACACGCTCTGCGGTCGGACGAAGAACAGCACAAGGCATACAACCGCGGCAAGCAGATTTGACGCTACGCTTATCTCCGCCTTGCCGAATTTCTGCGCCAGCGGTCTTGCCAGCGCCGCCGCTACCACCATTCCGAGCATCATAGCGATGGTTGATGCCGACTGTGCTGCGGTGTTGGCGTAATAGTCGGGGTAGACATAGTTTGCCATCTGCTGCAGGGTAAACTGTGACAGCAGCATCAGTATTGACGCCACGATTATGGAAATCAGCGCTCGGTTTGTCAGCGCGCTCTTCAGCATTCCGCCAACGCTCGTGCGCCGCACCTCTGCCGCCTCGTCGGGAATAACGCGCTCGGTTATCATCACGTAGCAGAGAAGATAGGCAACTACCGCCAGCACCGAGAAAACTCCCGCGATAAAGGTAAATCTCTCACCGTTCATCTCGGCAATCTCCACTCCGTCAACTATCCTCGTGTCGTATGCCACGAGAGGCACGCCTGCGCCCACTATAACGCCGGCAAGGGTGCTTCCCATAGTGCGGAAGGTGGACAGCGACTGTCTGTCCGCGCTCTCGCGTGAGATGGTGGATGCCATAGAGCCGTATGGAATGTTTATAGAGGTGTAGAAGATAGAGCCCCAGAGGATATAGGTGACCACAAGCCAGAGAATTCTGAACCACTCGGGACGGGAGGCGAAGGCGGACTGATAAATGAGAAAGGAGGCTATTGCCACAGGCGCGCACATACGAAGTATCCATGGCTTGAATTTTCCTGCCGCCGTCGGTCTTGAACGGTCGCAGATTCTGCCCATGGTCACGTCGGTAAAGGCGTCCACGAACCTCGCCAGCATCATCACTATACCAACCACGCCCGCGCTGAGATGCATAACGTCGGTGTAAAACTTCAAAAGAAAGCTGGAGGAGAGCAAAAAGGTGAAATCATTTCCGAAATCACCGAATAAATATCCGATCTTATCCCTTATTCCAAAGGGACGGGTAGCATTATTAACCTTCATTTTTTAAAAAAGCCTTTCATTTGCTACCGTTATTATGGCTTTTTTCGGGGAATTTATGAAAAAAATCAAAAAAGATGAAAAAACTATTGCATTTTTAAAATGTTTATGGTAAAATACCTTTGTTAATCATACTCGCTACTGCGAGAAATATTATGAAAGGAAGCGAAAAATGGAAATTCTTGAAATCGTACTTCTCGTACTGCTTCTCGTTTCTGCTGCATTCATCGTTGTTGCAGTCGTTCTTCAGAAAAGTAATGAGGACGGACTCTCCGGCACTATCGCAGGCGGCTCCGAGACCTTCTACGGTAAGGATAAATCCGCCGGCGCAGACAGAGTTCTTTACAAGTGGACTCTTATTGCTGCAATAATCTTCGCGCTTGCAGTTCTGGTTGTATTCATTATTCAGCCCGACTACGCCGAATCCTACTCTCTCGAAGGCTGGAAGGATCTTGTAAACTATTCTCACCTGTTTAACTAAAACATTAAGGGCGCTGATATTTCAGACGCCCTTTGTTTTTTATGACTTTTATTTTTCTCCGCTCTGCATAGAATAAGTGAAAATGAACGGGGATGTGATATATATGAAGAAGAAAAAGGATTTTACTAAATTTACGAAAAGAAACACTCATAAGCGCAGATCAAAGGAGCAGGCGAGAGCCGCTCTTATGAAGGCTGTGCGCGAGGTGGGGGTTGACCCCTCGGTCGCGAAAATCAGCTCGGGCGCTATATTGAGCTATTCCGACGAGGGCAGACGGGGAAGCATTACCGCCACGGGCATTTATCAGGGCTCGAAAAACGGCTATGGCTTCGTTGCGCTCGAGGGGGAGAGCAGGGATGTTTTTATTCCCTCGGGCAACTCCCGCGGCGCGCTGGACGGTGACTACGTTGATATTGTCTACCGCAAATACAGAGATTATAACGGCGAGGAAAAGACCGAGGGCCGCGTGACTCGCATTTCTCAGATCGGCAGAAGAACGGTCATCGGCAGACTCTCGGAGGATATCCGTCGCCACGGCAGAAGATACTTCCGCGTGTTTTATATTGAGCCCGACGATCAAAGGCTGTCCTTTACTCCCTACGTCAGCGATCTCGGCGGCGCCCGTCTCGGTGATAAGGTAGAGGCTCTTTTGCGCCGCGATGGAACCGACCGCCCCGACTGCGACATTATCCGTGTGTTTGGCAAGGACGGAACGAGGGCGGCAAGCTACGAGGCTATTCTTGCCGAGTGCGATATTATTACCGATTTCACTCCCGATGAGCTGGCGGCGGCTGATTCTGCCGCGGCAGAGCAGCTTTCATACGAGGGCAGGGAGGATCTTACAAAAGAAACAATATTTACCATTGACGGCGAGGGGGCAAAGGATCTTGACGACGCTATCTCTCTGCGCCGCCTGCCGGGCGGAAAATGGAAGCTCGGCGTGCATATTGCCGACGTCTCTCACTACGTCCGTGAGCGCACACCTCTTGACAGATGCGTTATGGCGCGGGGCACAAGCGTGTATTTTATTGATAAGGTAGTTCCTATGCTGCCTCCCGCGCTCTCAAACGGCGCCTGCTCGCTGAACGCGGGCGAGGATAAGTATACGATCAGCGCCCATATTACTCTTGACGGTGAGGGAAATATTTTAGATTTGAAGCTCTCGCCGGCGGTCATTCGCAGCCGCGTGCGCGGAGTGTATTCGGAGGTAAATAAGCTCATGTCGGGAGAGGCAAACCCCGATATAAAGAAAAAATATGCGTCGGTTCTTCCTACGCTGACTAAAATGCGCGAGCTTTACGAGATACTCCTTGAAAAGAGTAAAAGGCGGGGCGCAATAGACTTTGATGCAGACGAGCCCGTGATTACTCTCGGTGCGGACGGTCTGCCACTGGATATCGTCCGCCGTGAGCGGGGCTTATCCGAGCGGATAATTGAGCAGTTTATGCTTACCGCAAACGAGGCGGTGGCATCCTATCTTTACGGTATGGGAATTCCTTGTGTTTACCGTATTCACGAGCCGCCGCCTGCGGATAACTACGCGGATTTTCTCTCATATCTTGAGAGCCTGGGCTTTGACGTGCGGAAGATGAGAAAGCAGGAGCCTACCTCGGCGGATCTTGCGGCGCTACTGAAGCTTGCCGAGCAGAAGGGACTTGCCGAGCCCGTGTCATATACGATGCTCAGGTCAATGTCAAAGGCGAAGTATTCCGAGCAAAAAATCGCGCATTTCGGACTTGGAATCGAGGATTATTGTCACTTTACCTCGCCCATCAGGCGTCTTTCCGATCTTGCCACCCATAGAATTATAAGGCGCACACTATTTGAAAACAAACGCCCCGAGTCTTATGTGTCCTACGCGCGCAGAGCGGCTGCCGCCGCCACCGAGGGCGAGATAAGAGCCGTGACGGCAGAGCGTAGAATCGAGGATCTCTATAAGGTTATCTATATGCAGAGCCGCGTGGGAGAGAGCTTCACCGCCACCGTCAGCTCTATTACCTCCTTCGGTATGTTTTGCACCCTTGATAACACCTGTGAGGGACTTGTTCCAATCAGCGAGCTTGACGGGGTGTATACCTTTGATGAGAGAAATCTCACCCTGCGCTCATCTCACCACATCTATCGTATAGCAGATAAAATCGAGGTCGTGCTTGAGGAGGCAAATATCACCCGCGGAAAGCTTCGTTTCTCGGTGAAAACCAACTAAATGACAACTAAACTTTGTAAAATGTGAAGAAAGGAGAGAAAAATGAGCAAAAGAATAAACATTTTGACGGCGTGTTATACGTTGTTTTTGGTGATGCTTTTTGGCTCGGCTACCTTCTCTGGCATTCTGTCCGAGGCGGTGTATTACCTTGCCTTTATCATACCGATCGCCATCGCGCTGATAAGCTGTCGCGGTGAAGAGAGCGATCCGAAGAAATATCTCACCATCGACGCAGACGGTATAAGGTTGTCCTGGCCCGTGGTATTTCCTACTATTTCGCTTACTATCCTGCTATCATACCTCACCTCTCTTCTAATTTTTGCTATAACCGGTCAAACTAACAACGTGGACCTTGGCGATTCCTATATCCTTGCCATGATCACCCATGCTCTTGTACCTGCAATATTTGAGGAGGCGCTGTTCAGATACGTTCCTATGCGCCTGCTCGCCCCCTATTCAAAGAGGGGAGCGATATTTATATCGGCATTCTTCTTTTCGCTGGTACATCTGGATCTTTTCACCATACCGTATGCATTTATCGGCGGCGTGATATTTATGGCGATAGACCTGGCAACCGAAAGCGTAATACCATCGGTGGTTATCCACTTTATAAACAATGCCCTGTCTGTCAGTATGTTCTTCGCCCCCTATGAGCACGTAATGATTCTTACCTACATCTGGCTCGGTGTGCTCACTCTCGTGTCGGTGCTTGCCATTTTCAGAGAGCGAGAGACCTATGAGCTTGAATTGTTTATGTTGAATGAAAAGGGCGAGGGTGCCCGCTTTACCGTAGGAATGCTTTTCTTTGCTCTTTTGACAATGACTGTTGCGGTGGTGAATCTGCTTTAAGGAGATATTATGGACAACGTTAATCTTACAGAGGACGAAAAATATATGGAGGAGGCAATAAGGCTGGCTCTTCTTGCCGCCGAGCGTGACGAGGTACCCGTCGGTGCCGTCTGCGTTCGCGTCGGTGAGATAATTTCATCTGCATTCAACACCCGCGAGGAGTCGAAGTGCGCTACCCACCATGCAGAAATTCTGGCTATTGAGGCAGCCTGCCGCGCTCTCGGAGGTTGGCGACTTCCCGGGGTGACGCTTTACGTCACTATGGAGCCCTGCGTTATGTGCGCAGGTGCGATAATCAATTCAAGGATAGAACGGGTGGTCTTTGGCGCGAGAGATCACCGCTTCGGCGCCTTCGGCTCCGCTCTTGATGTAAACGGGGCGGGGTTGAATCACAGACCCGAGGTGGTAGGCGGCGTCCTTGGCGACAGATGCGCCGAGATACTCTCGTCCTACTTCAAGGCAAAGCGAAAGAAGCCTCAGGAGACTTAATTCGTGGACAAATTTGCCATAAATGTCAAACAAAGGTATAATAAATCCTCATTTGCTTGACAAAAAACCACATATGTGCTATCATTACTATGTTTGGATGTTTTCTAAACGAATACTTTTGCGCGGGTTAATATAAGAGCTGCCGTAGCACTTCCCGACATCCCCCGATCCTGGCGGGCTGCTATGCTGAACACTGTTTTAGTCGGTTGCAAAATTTTAAATGTGAAAGGTGCTTCAGAAAATGAAAGCAAAGGCATTAAGAGAAAAAAGAGAATTTCGCGACATTCGCGAGATGGTAGAGGACATTGGCGAGCGCTTCTGCGGTATGGTTGCATACCGTTATCGCGTTAAGCCCCACGACAAGGAGGTCGTAAAGATCACCTATGATCAGATGCGCGACCACGTTCGTGCCTTCGGTACCGAGCTTGTAGCCCGCGGCCTTCAGGGCAAGAAAATCTGCGTTATCGGTAAGCATACCTATCAGCTTATCCAGAGCTATTACGCTACTATGGCGATCGGCTCCGTTTGGGTTCCCCTCGATCGTGACTGGACAAAGGAGGATCTGCTTGAGACCGTCAGAAGCGGTGAGTGCGATTACCTTATGTGCGACCTTGACATCAGAGAAAAGTGCGAGTACATCACCACCGAGCTTGGTATGCCTGCTCCCCTCTTCCTTAATGGCGACGGCGAGGACAGCCTTGTAGCCTGGCGCGAGGCGGGTGCAAAGAAGTTTGCAGAGAATCCTTCTCTCTACTACGATGCTCCCATCGATCCCGATGCGCTTGCAGAGCTTGTGTTCACCTCTGGTACCACAGGTCAGGGTAAGGGCGTTATGCTCTCCCAGCGCAACTTTATGTCCGACCTCTCGGACGTTATCCCTTTCATCGACTTCTCGACCAGATGTATGAACGTGCTTCCTCCCCATCACACCTATGGCTCGTCCGTTTCTATCTTCGGACAGAACTCTATCGGCTGTGACGTTTACATCTCCTCGGGTGTTAAGTACATTCTCAAGGAGCTTCAGGAGCATAAGCCCGGTCACCTTGTTGCAGTTCCCCTCTATGTTGAGACCTTCTACAGAAGAATTCTCAAGGGCATTGACGAGAAGGGCAAGTTTGTTGCCGCTCTTGTAAAGGGACTTATCAAGCTCAATAAGAGCTGCCATAAGATCGGTCTCAAGCCCTTCGATAAGCTCTTCAAGAAGATGATCCTCTCCAACTTCGGCGGCGAGCTTAATATGATCATCTCCGGCGGCGCTCCTCTCAATCAGGAGATGGCAGAGCTCTTTGACGGTCTTGGCGTTAAGGTTCTTAACGGCTACGGCATCACCGAGTGCGCTCCCATTATCGCCGTAAATCACAACAATTACATCGTTCCCAAGAGCGTTGGACCCGTTCTTCCCATCGTTGATTGCCGTATTGCAGATGCAGACGACTCCGGCGAGGGCGAGATTCAGGTTAAGGGCCCCAATATTATGATCGGCTACTATAAGAATGACGAGGCAAATGCCGAGGCATTCACCGAGGACGGCTACTTCCGTACAGGTGACGCAGGCCGTATGGTTATTACCAAGGAGGGTGACCGCATCCTCTATATCACGGGTAGATTCAAGAACATCATCATTCTCTCCAACGGTAAGAACGTTTATCCCGAGGAGATCGAGGATGCTCTCAGTGCAACTCCAGGCCTCGTTGATATCGTAGTTTACGAGGGTAAGAGTCGCCGTGGCATCGCCTTCAACACCATCGTTGCTGAGATCTATCCCGACAAGGTAGTTCTTGATGAAAAGGGCATCACCGACCCGAAGGCATACTTCCAGAAGTTTGTCAACGAGTACAACAAGACCGCCGTTCCCTATAAGAAGGTGGGACTCGTAAAGGTTCGTGAGGAGGAGTTCCCCAAGAACACTCTCCGTAAGATTTTGAGGAGAAAGATGGATATGACCATCGACTAAGTTTTATAGTGTAAAAATCGGCTAAAAAAGTCGTTCGCTCCCACTCGCAGTAGTTTTCTACAGCTTCGGGTCGCGAACGGCTTTTTTATCTCAATTTTTCCTACTCTAAAACCCGTGCTGTTTTACAAGTGGCTATTTTTCCTCGTTTTTTCCTATCTCAAAAGCGGGCATTTGAAACGTAAAATCGGCTAAAAGTCGTTCGCTCCCACTCGCCTATTTAAGCCTTCCCTGTTGGGGTAGCGAAGCGTCTCCGAGGTATTGAATTACAGTCCGGTGGACTGTCAGACCCGAGGAGTGACCGAGCCGCAGCGAGACGGGGGACCACCTTTGGTGGTGGATGAGGTGCTTCGGGTCGCGAGCGGCTTTTTTATCTCAATTTTTCCTACTCTAAAACCGCAAGGGTTCCTTGTGATCGGCGATTTTTCCTCGTTTTTTCCTATCTCAAAAGCGCGCCTTGAATGTAAAAAGCAAAATCATTATCACACAAACAAGGCCGAGCACTTCGCTCGGTATTATTTAATTAATAAAGCAAAAGAATAAAAAACATAAGATAATAAAATAACATCTCCCAAAAAGCTAACAAAAAACACTTGACAAGCAGAGATTCATATAGTATAATAAACACAAAAGTAAATTGTATACAAGTATACAAAATCACCCAATGCGCAACAAGTCAGCGGACAGAGGTCCGCTGTTCTGTGAGGGAAGAGAGGGAAAACTATGTTAAACAAAAACCGACACACAAATCTGCTTGAGCAGTCGCAGTACAAATACTCGCTGCAGGACGTTGACGAGCCCAATCTCTATCGGGAGATATATCCTTACGACGAGATACCAAAGGTTGCCTTCAACCACCGCCGCGTGCCCCTCTGTATGCCTGAGGAAATATGGATAACCGACACCACCTTCCGTGACGGACAGCAATCCCGCGCGCCCTATACAGCCGATCAGATCGTGGATCTTTATAAAATGCTTCACCGTCTTGGCGGACCGAAGGGTATTATTCGTCAGTCGGAGTTCTTTGTATATACGAAAAAGGACAGAGAGGCGCTGCTGCGCTGTATGGATCTCGGATATAGATTCCCCGAGGTCACCACTTGGATCAGGGCAAAGAAAGAGGACTTTATGCTTGTTCGCGATCTGGGTATAAAAGAAACGGGAATCCTGGTTTCCTGCTCGGATTACCATATATTTAAGAAGCTGGGGCTTTCGCGCGGCGAGGCTCTCGACCATTATCTTGGCGTTGTAAAGCGCGCATTTGACGCAGGCATTCGCCCGAGATGTCATCTCGAGGATATCACGCGCGCCGATTTTTACGGTTTCGTAGTTCCTTTTGTAAACGCTCTGCACGATTTGTCCGACGAGGCAGGCATTCCCGTGAAGATCAGAATGTGCGATACCTTAGGCTATGGCGTTTCCTATCCGGGTGTTGCCCTGCCGAGAAGCGTGCCCGGAATCGTCTACGGCTTGCACCATTACGCCGACGTTTCCTCGGATATGCTTGAATGGCACGGACACAACGACTTTTACCACGGTGTCACAAACGCGGTCAACGCCTGGCTTTACGGAGCGTCGGGTGTAAACTGCTCGTTGCTCGGCATAGGTGAGAGAACGGGCAATATTCCTACCGAGGCTATGGTTATGGAGTATGCCGCAATACGCGGTACTACCGACGGAATGGACACCACCGTTATCACCGAGATCGCCGAGTACTTTAAAAACGAGCTCGGTTATAATATCCCCCCTATGACTCCCTTCGTAGGCTCTGCGTTTAATCTCACCCGCGCGGGTATTCACGCCGACGGAATTATGAAGGACACCGAGATATATAACATTTTTGACACCGATAAAATACTTAATCGCTCTGCCGAGGTAGCTATCTCCAACACCTCCGGCACGGCGGGCATAGCTTATTGGATAAACAAGCATCTCGGTCTTGAGGGAGATGAGGCTTTTACAAAGCAGTCTCCTCTCGTAATAGCCGTCAAGGATGAGATAGACAGTCTTTACGAGGACGGCAGAACCACCTTAATGGGAAATGACGAGCTGTTTGAAATTATAGACCGCCTTTCCGAGAAAAATAAGGAGAAAAAGTAAATGATAGTTGACAAAAATTCAAAATCTCTTGAGGAAAACGTTTTCTTAACCTTAGAGGACGAGATTTTATCGGGAAAGCTGAAACGTGGGGAAATTCTCACCGAGACAACTCTTTCGTCAAGACTCGGAGTCAGCAGAACGCCTCTTCGCGGTGCGCTGCATCGTCTTTTTGAGGAGGGGCTTATCGATATCACCCCCAATCGCAGCGCGGTGGTTGTGGGAATCGGGCGCGAGGAGTTGGTCGATATTTATAAAATGAGAATACGACTTGAGGGGCTTGCCTCTGCCGAGGCTGCCGGGAGAATTAGCGATGCCGATAAAAAAAGGCTTTCGGAAATCGTAGAGCTGTGCGATTTTTATATCGGAAAGCGTGACGCCGAGAAGCTAAAGGAGCTTGACTCCGAGTTCCACGGCATAATTTACAGAGCATCGGGCAACCGTCTGCTGAACAAGACTCTCTCGGAGCTTCACAGAAATATTCATTTTTACAGAAAACGCTCGCTTGCGGTGGCGGATAGACTTGAAAGATCTGCCGAGGAGCATAAGCAGATACTTTCCGCCATAGAGCGCGGCGATGCCAAATTGGCAGACAGACTCACCTCGGCTCACGTTGAGGCGGCGCTGAATAACCTGCTTACCGTCAGCGATATAGAGAATTAATAATATGGGATACACAATAGTACAGAAAATAATTAAAAGCCACCTTGTCAGCGGAGAAATGACGGCGGGCAGTGAGATCGCCCTGCGTATTGACCAGACCTTGACTCAGGATGCCACGGGTACGATGGCTTATCTTCAGCTTGAGGCTATGGAGATAGAGCGAGTAAGGACCGAGCTTTCGGTGGCGTATATAGATCACAATACATTGCAGTCGGGCTTTGAGAATGCCGACGATCACCGATACATACAAACGGTGGCAAAAAAGCACGGCGTGCGCTTCTCCCGTCCCGGAAACGGAATTTGCCATCAAGTTCATCTTGAGCGCTTTGGCGTGCCGGGGAAAACCCTTATCGGCTCGGACAGCCATACTCCCACCGCGGGAGGCATTGGTATGCTCGGTATGGGCGCGGGAGGTCTCGACGTGGCGGTGGCTATGGGCGGCGGCGCTTATTATATCACTATGCCGAGGGTTATCAAAATCAACCTTACAGGCAGACTCCCAGACTATGTATCGGCAAAGGATGTTATTCTTGAGGTTTTGCGTCTGCTTGGTGTCAAGGGAGGTGTCGGCGCGGTTATTGAGTACGTAGGCGAGGGAGTTAAGACTCTCACCGTACCGCAGCGCGCTACTATTACCAATATGGGCGCAGAGCTCGGAGCTACAAGCTCTATCTTCCCCTCGGACGAGCTGACGCTCGCATTTATGAAGGCGCAGGGAAGGGAGTCTGATTTTACCGAGCTTTATCCCGATGCCGACGCGGTATACGATTCGGAATATACTATTGATCTCTCGTCACTTATGCCCCTTGCTGCCTGTCCTCACAGCCCCGATAACGTTAGGTCGGTGGAGAGCCTTTCTGGAATGAAGATCGATCAGGTCTGTATCGGATCTTGCACAAATTCATCTCTGTCCGATATGCTCACCGTTGCGGCGATGTTAAAAGGAAAAACCGTTCATCCCGACGTTTCACTCTCCATCTCTCCGGGCTCAAAGCAGGTTTATACTATGCTTGCCGAGTGCGGAGCTCTTGCAGATCTTATTGCGGCAGGCGCGAGAATTCTTGAGTGCGCTTGCGGTCCCTGTATTGGAATGGGTTTTTCGCCCAAATCTGCGGGTGTCAGCCTGCGTACCTTTAACCGCAACTTCCTCGCTCGCTCGGGCACCGCAGATGCAAGCGTGTATCTTGTTTCACCCGAAACGGCTGCAGCCTCTGCCATAGCAGGCGTCTTTACCGATCCGACTACCCTCGGAGCAGCTCCGAGCATTTCCTTACCCGATAAATTTACCGTTAACGATAATCTTATCGAGCTTCCCGCATCTGTCGACGAGGCGAAAAATATAACCGTAGAGCGCGGTCCGAACATCAAGCCTATTCCTAAGGGAAAGGCGCCCGACAGAGATCTTGATTGTGAGCTGATCTTAAAGGTGGGCGACAATATTACCACCGATCACATTATGCCCGCGGGCGCAAAGATTCTGCCCTATCGCTCCAACGTTCCAAAGCTCTCGGAGTTCTGCTTTACCGTCTGTGATAAGGACTTTCCGAGGCGCGCATTGGCAGCGGGTGGCGGAGTGATCCTCGGCGGTCATAACTACGGTCAGGGCTCCTCTCGCGAGCATGCGGCTCTCGTTCCTCTTTATCTTGGCGTGAAGGCGGTGATTGCCAAGAGCTTTGCCCGTATCCACGTGGCAAATCTTATTAATTTCGGAATTGTTCCTATGACTCTTGCCTATGAAAAGGATTACGATCGTATATCCGAGGGCGCAAAAATATCTATAAGCGGATTTTATAATGCGGTAAAGAGTGAGAGCGTGGCATACTTGACAGTAGACGGCTTGAATGAAAAAATACCGCTTAACCTTAATCTTACATCAAGGCAAAGAGATATACTTCTTGCCGGAGGAATGTTGAATTACACCAAAAATGCAAAGTGAGGTTTACAAAAATGATTGATTATAATATAAATCTTGACGAGGCTTGCCTGAAGTTCAGAAAAATTCTTGAAAAGCAGCTTGAGCGTGTTGAGGATATGAAGGCGCAGGGGGACTTTACCGACTATGCCTCACTTGATACGATAAAGATCGGTGTCTGCGGCGGAGACGGCATCGGACCCATCATCACCAAAGAGGCTGCGCGAGTGCTTGAATTCATTCTCTCCGATCTCGTAGAGTGCGGCAAGGTGGAGTTCAGACAGATCGAGGGGCTTACCATTGAAAACCGTATTGCCAAGGGCAAGGCTATTCCCGATGAGGTTATGGCAGAGCTTAAGGCTTGCGACGTAATACTGAAGGGCCCCACGACCACTCCCCAGAAGGGTGACGGAATGCCAAATATCGAGTCGGCAAACGTCGCTATGCGAAAGGCACTTGATCTTTTTGCCAATATCCGTCCCGTAAAAGTGCCCGAGGAGGGTATAAACTGGTGCATATTCCGTGAAAATACCGAGGGTGGATACGCGGTTGGTTCGTCGGGCTTTAACGTGACAGATGATCTGGCGGTGGACTTTACAGTCACCACCAAGCAGGGCTCTGACAGAATTGCACGCATAGCCTACGATTACGCGAGAAAGAACGGACGCACCCGTGTTTCGTTGGTTACAAAAGCAAATATTATTAAGACCACCGACGGTAATTTCCTTGAGGATTGCCACAAGGTAGCCGCTCTCTATCCCGAAATAACCACTGACGAGTGGTATGCCGACATTATGACGGCAAAGCTGGTGGATAAAAAGCGTCGCGCCGATTTCCAGATACTTCTTTTACCTAACCTCTATGGCGATATCATCTCCGATGAGGCGGCTGAGTTCCAGGGCGGTGTCGGTACTGCCGGATGCGCCAATATCGGTAAAAAATACGCTATGTTTGAGGCGATTCACGGCTCAGCTCCCAGAATGGTAAAGGAGGGTCGAGATATTTACGCCGATCCATGCTCAATGCTACGCGCCTGCGTGATGCTACTCTCCCACATCGGCTATCAGGACCGCGCCGACCGTCTTGAGCGCGCGCTCGACATTTGCACCTTCGAGGAAAAGAAGCTTATTATAACCGGACGTGACACAGGTGCAACCTGTCGCCAGTTCGGCGATTACGTAATGGAAACGCTGAAGGGACTGTAAAAACAAAAAGCAGACCGTGGGGGTCTGCTGAAGTATTCATAGCGGCTTTAATTTATGAAGGAGCGGATTACGCTGAGTATTTTCGTTTTGGTACGAAAATACTCGCAGAGTTTGCTTGCGCAAACGTCACGCACAAATCGCTTTGTTGCGATTTGTTGCTTGGGGCTAATCGTCGCTTTGGTGCGACGAAAGCCCCAAAAAGTAGGTTCCAAAACAAAAAGCAGACCGCAAGGGTCTGCTGAAGTATTCATATTGGCTTTAATTTATGAAGGAGCGGATTACGCTGCGTTGTTTCGCTTTGGTGCGAAACAACACGTACAATTTTGCAAAGCAAAATTGAGGGCTTCGCGCCGTTTTGGTACGGCGCAGCCCCGTCCGTCCAAAAGAAAAACCGTACCACTTTGGGTACGGTTTATAGCGGCTCAAACTTTAGAAGGAGCGGATTACGCTGCGTTGTTTCGCTTTGGTGCGAAACAACACGTACAATTTTGCAGAGCAAAATTGAGGGCTTCGCGCCGTTTTGGTACGGCGCAGCTCCGTAAGGTTGGGTTCCAAAACAAAAAGCAGACCACGAGGGTCTGCTTTTTGTTTTGGAGCGGATTACGGGGCTCGAACCCGCCACCTCCACCTTGGCAAGGTGGCGCTCTACCAA
>JAFWXZ010000005.1 GCA_017522795.1 Clostridia bacterium
AAGCTTTCCTACAAGAAAAGGATTGTTTACGAGGCAGCAACTCCCGAGAAGATCAAGGCAATCTATTATTACGCCGATGGATATAAGAAGTTCCTTGACAGCTCTAAGACCGAGCGTGAGGCAACCGAGTCTGCAATCGCACTTGCAAAGGCTCAGGGCTACACCGAGTACAAGCTTGGAGATAAGCTTGCAAAGGGTGACAAGAGATACCTTAACCAGCACGGCAAGAGCGTTATCTTCTTCAAGGTTGGTGAAAACGATCTTGAGAATGACGGTATCAGAATCGTTGCCGCTCACGTTGACGCACCCAGACTTGATCTCAAGCAGGTTCCTATGTACGAGGACAGCGGTATGGCATTCCTCAAGACACATTACTACGGTGGTGTTAAGAAGTATCAGTGGACGTCTATTCCTCTTGCTATTCACGGCGTTATGGTAAAGGCTGATGGCGAGGTAGTTAACGTTTGCATTGGCGAGGACGATTCCGATCCCGTCTTCTACATCAACGACCTTCTTCCTCACCTTGGCGCAAGACAGTCACAGGAGCCTCTCGGCACTGCTATCAGCGGTGAGACTCTTAATATCCTCATCGGTGGTCTTCCTTACGATGATAAGGAGGTTTCCGATAAGATCAAGCTTACCACGCTCTCTATCCTTAACGAGAAGTATGGTGTGACAGAGGAGGACTTTATCTCCGCGGAGCTTTCTCTCGTTCCTGCATTTAAGGCGCGTGATATTGGCTTTGACAGAGCGCTTATCGCTTCCTACGGCCATGATGACAGAGTTTGCTCATATCCCGCTGTGACAGCACTCCTTGATAACCCCGATACAAAGCACACCGTTATGGTCGTTCTTGCTGACAAGGAGGAGATCGGCTCTGTTGGTATCACCGGTATGCAGTCGGCATTCCTCGTTGACCTTATTTCCGAGATATCTACCCAGCTTGGCAAGAATCCTATCGTTGTAAGAGGTAAGAGCAAGTGCCTGAGCGCTGACGTTACCGCTTGCTTTGATCCTAATTTTGCCGACGTATACGAGAAGCGCAATAGCGCGCTTATCTCCTGCGGTACAACCATGTCCAAGTACACAGGCTCAAGAGGAAAGTCTGGCACCAATGATGCAACTGCAGAGTTCGTTGGCTTCGTTCGCAAGTTATTTGCTGATAACGGTGTTATTTGGCAGACGGGCGAGCTCGGTAAGGTAGATCAGGGCGGCGGAGGAACCGTTGCTATGTATATTGCAAACCAGAATATTGAGACAGTTGACCTTGGCGTGCCTGTAATCTCTATGCACGCACCCTACGAGGTCGTTTCCAAGGCTGACGTTTATTCTACCTACGAGGCATTCTGCGCATTTATAAAATAGTTTATCCTCAAAAATAAAATTTATTTTTTGAGGTAGAAAGAATGATATTCCAGAAATTACAGAGAGCCGACGACAGATACAGGGAGATCGAGCAGATGATGACTCTACCCGAGGTTGTTGGAAACAATAAAAAATATGCCGAGCTTATCAAGGAATACAAGGCGCTTGAGCCTATCATTGAAAAATTCCGCGAGTATAAGGAGGCAGAGAAAATACTGCGCGAGTCTGATGAGATGATGCGCGACTCCGACCTTGACGGCGAGCTTCGTGAGCTCGCCGAGGAGGAGTACAAGGAATATAAACTGGTTTGCGAGAGGCTGACGGAGGAGCTAAAGATCCTGCTTATGCCTCGCGATCCTAACGATTCAAGAAACGTTATCGTTGAAATAAGGCAGGGAGCCGGAGGAGAAGAGGCGGCTCTTTTCGGTGCGGATCTTTACAGAATGTACACTATGTACGCGACCGCAAGACGATTTAAGACCGAGGTTGTAAGTATTAATGAAACCGAGCTTGGCGGACTTAAGGAAATTAGCTTCAGCGTTATTGGCGACGGAGCTTATTCGAGATTTAAGTTTGAGAGCGGCGTTCATCGCGTTCAGCGTATACCCGTCACCGAGTCTAACGGTAGAATACAGACATCAACCGTCACCGTTGCCGTACTTCCCGAGGCAGAGGACGTTGAGGTAGAGGTTAATCCCGCTGATCTTAAATTCGAGTCCTGCAAGTCCAGTGGCGCGGGCGGTCAGCACATTAATAAGACCGAGTCTGCCGTGAGACTTACTCATAAGCCTACGGGAATCGTTATTGAGTGCGACCAGGAGAGAAGCCAGCTGCAGAATAAGGAAAAGGCACTTAAGCTGCTCTATACAAAGCTCTATGATATGAAGCTTCGGGCGCAGGAGGAGGAAATTGCCTCCACCCGTAAGAGCCAGGTTGGCAGCGGTGACCGAAGTGAGAAGATAAGAACCTATAACTATCCTCAGTCCCGTGTCACCGACCATAGGATCAACAAGACGATCTATTCGCTCGCAGGCTTCCTTAACGGTGACATCGACTGCATCGTTGACGATCTTATCGCTGCTGATACCGCAGAGCGTCTCAAGGGGGAGCAAAATGATAACTAAGATCATTAAGGTTGATCCCGATAATGTAATAAAATCTGAAAACGATATAAAAAACGCGGCAGAAATTATAAAGAACGGCGGACTTGTTGCTTTTCCTACTGAAACCGTATACGGTCTTGGTGGTGACGGTACAAATCCAGATGCGGCAAGACGTATATATTCTGCAAAGGGCAGACCGTCGGATAATCCTTTGATCATCCATATTGCAAGCCCTGCTGATGCAGAAAGATACACATATACCAACGAAACTTACTATAAGCTTGCCGATAGGTTTATGCCGGGACCGCTAACCGTGGTTTTAATGGCTCGCGAGAGTGTTCCTATTGAGACTCGTGGCGGACTTTCTACGGTTGCGGTCAGATGCCCCTCTAACCCAGTGGCGCACAGGCTTATAGAGCTTACACAAAGACCTATTGCCGCACCGTCAGCAAATCTTTCGGGCAGTCCTTCTCCCACCGATGCAAGTCATGTTATTGCGGATATGCAGGGAAGGATCGATATGATTATCGACGGTGGAATGTGTGATATCGGTCTTGAATCTACTATTGTCAAGCTTGAGGATGACGGATCTATGATGCTCCTTCGTCCCGGTAAGATCACCGTGGATGAGCTTGCCTGCATCGCTCCCGTCGGTATTGCTGATGCGGTCGTTGATAAGCTCCCTGAGGGGCAGGTTGCTCTTTCACCCGGTATGAAATATCGTCACTATGCGCCAAAAGCGCCGCTTGTGCTTCTTGACGGCGATATTGATGAAGTTATAAAGCATATCAGTGAAGAAAATAATAAAAAAATCGCAATCCTTTGCTATAGCGACCATAAGGAAGAGGTAGCGAGGAGGCTTCCTCATGCCGACGTTTACGTTCTCGGTGCGAGGAACAATATAAACGAGCAGGCACATCACCTGTTCTCAATTTTGCGCGATGCTGATAAGCATAGCTACAGCAAAATTTATGCGCCCCTCCCGTCAATGGAGGGAGTCGGACTTGCTCTGTATAACAGAATGATCCGCGCTGCAGCGCATACTGTAATTAACTTAAGGCAGGGAAAAAATGGCTAAAAAGAAAGTTGTTGATAATCCTATGGAGAATGAGGCTGTTGCAACCAAGCAGCCGATAACTGAGACTCTTGAGAAAAACTATATGCCCTATGCTATGAGCGTTATAGTTTCCCGAGCACTGCCCGAAATTGACGGCTTTAAGCCCGCCCATAGAAAGCTTCTTTATACGATGTACGATATGGGACTTCTGACAAAGCAGAAGACAAAGAGCGCAAATATCGTGGGACAGACCATGCGTCTTAACCCCCACGGAGATGCATCCATATATGAAACGATGGTTCGTCTTACGAAGGGACACGAGGCGCTGCTTCATCCCTTTATAGATTCTAAGGGATCATTCGGTAAGCACTACTCGAGAGATATGGCGTACGCCGCATCGAGATATACTGAGGCAAAGCTTGATGATTTCTGCCACGAATTATTTACAGGTATTGACAAGGATGCCGTTGATTTCATTCCTAATTACGATAATACTATGGAAGAGCCTGCGCTCCTTCCTACAAGCTTTCCAAATATTCTGGTTTCTCCCAATCTTGGAATTGCGGTAGGTATGGCGTGCTCGATTTGTTCCTTTAATCTTAATGAGATTTGCGATGGCACTATCGCGCTTCTCAAAAATCCCAATACCTCGATAGACCGTATGCTCGATATTGTAAAGGCTCCTGATTTTCCGGGTGGAGCACAAATTCTTTACGATAGAGATCAGATGCGTAAAATCTATGAAACAGGCTACGGCAGTTTTAAAATGCGCGCAAAGTACGAATACGTTAAGAAGAACAACTGTATCGACGTCCTTGAAATTCCTTATTCCTCATCTATTGAGGCGATAATGAAAAAGGCAACCGATATGATAAAGTCCGGAAAGCTCCGCGAGGTCACAGACGTTCGTGATGCGATCGATCTTAACGGCTTTAAGCTTACCTTTGATTTGAAAAAGGATGCGAACCCAGAGCTTGTAATGAAAAAGCTCTTCGCTGTCACCGAGCTTGAGAACAATTTTGACTGTAATTTCAATATTCTCGTTGACGGCACGCCGATGCAGCTTGGTATCAGAGAGATCCTTAACGAATGGATTAAGTTTAGAGTTAAGTGCGTGACGCGTCAGCTCACCTTTGAGCTTGGTAAGAAGGAGCATAAGCTTGAGCTGCTTCGCGGTCTTGCGGCTATTCTTCTTGATATTGATAAAGCCATCAGGATCATCAGAAACACCGAGCTCGAGGAGGACGTTGTACCTAATCTTGCCGCAGGCTTCAGTCTTACCAAGATCCAGGCTGAATATATTGCGGAGATAAAGCTTCGTAATCTTAACAGACAGTATATCATTAACAGAGTTGAGGAGATCAGCGAGCTTGAAAAACAGATCGCTGACATCAAGGAAACTTTACGCGATGAGATAAAGCTTAAGGCGACTATTATAGCTAAGCTTCAGGAGGTTAAGAAAAAGTACGGAAAGCCCAGAAAGACCGAGATAATTGCAAAGGCGGAGGAAGCTCCCACGCCCAAGGAGGATCTCTTCTTCGAAAACTATAACTGCCGTCTAATTCTGACCAAGGGCGGTTATTTCAAGAAGCTATCGGTTCAGGCTGTAAGAGCCGCGGACGAGCAAAAGGTTAAGGAGGGCGACTTCGTAATTTACCAGGAGGACACCGACAACCGTGGAGATATTCTGTTCTTTACCGACAAGGCGCAGATCTATCGTGCCAGGGTTGCCGACTTCGAGTTAACAAAGGCGAGTCGGATGGGCGATTACGTTCC
>JAFWXZ010000071.1 GCA_017522795.1 Clostridia bacterium
AAAATCCCGTGAGATTAATTTCTCGTACCGGTTCGACCCCGGCTTCCGGCACCAATCATATCGCGGAGTGGAGCAGTCTGGTAGCTCGTCGGGCTCATAACCCGAAGGTCATGAGGTTCAAATCCCATCTCCGCAACCAAACGTAGCCTAAGTAGAACCATATGTTTTACTTAGGCTTTTTTATTTTATTATTAGCTGTATCGCCATTCCCTCTGTGTAGGTATTTAAGCAAAAAGAAAAGCCCCGATTTTCATCGGGATCATTTCTTGTGGGTTTAGTAAAATAGATTTCCATCTTATCATCGTAAAGGATTATCTCTTTTACAAGACAGTTTATCAGAGCTCTCGCTTCATATCTTAACGCATCTTTATAATATTTATGAATATCAGAAGCCGAAATTCTTACTATGCTTTTACTTTGCTCAATCAGAATTTTGGCTTCTATTTCTTTTTGTTTTGCCTCCAATTCCTTCAAACGCTTTGCTGTGGTTTCTGTAATAACTCCTTGCTCAATAGCTTTCAGCATATTTTCCGTCGCTTTATCAATCTGCTTTTTCTCTTGCATCAGAAGTGGAATAACCCCATTTTTAACAAGCTGCTTTTCCTGTACCTCCAAAAGATTATTTACAATATTGTCGAGAATCTCCGGCCTTGACAGCTCCTTAATAGTTGTTGAAATGACCATATCTTCAATCTGTTCCTTCTTAACTGTGGCTTTCTGACAACCGTTATGATGCTTCCGTCCCGAGCATTTGTAGTAACGCTTGAGACTTCCGTTTCTCGCCGTTCCTGTTTCTCCGGTAATGGGACAACCGCAATATCCACACTTTAGCTTGTTGCGAAGATAATGAACAACCTCAGTGCTTCGCTTTCCATATTCCCTTACTGCGCTTTTCTCCATCGCACGTGCATATGTCTCTTTTGATATGATGGCAGGATATACAGGTTAAAGGTGCAAGGTGTTTGCACTATTAAAAATTTCCTTTGATTATAAATCCTATGATACACTCATTCATCCAACAAAACATATACAAACTACCTTTCTGACAGACAAGTGGATTGATGTTAGGCTTCCAAAACGAGAAAAAGATAGCGAGCACTTTTATAGGTGCTCGCTCGCAATAAATTATTATCAAGTATCTATGGAACACTTTGAATAGTCAACGGCGTGCTCCGAGAAATTAGAAGAAGTTGTATAGTCTTTTGTTCCAAAGTTTCGATTTGTTACTTGTTCGTATAATTTATCAAGTTTTGTGTTATAACTTGGTTGAGAAGTGATTTTTAGATCAGCATAAAGTTTTGCAACTTCCTCATGTGTAATAGTTTTCATTGTAATACTCACTATCCTTACTTTTGTGTTGTTAAATATCTAGAACCTAGTTGGTTTTCAATCACCTTTGTAACATCACTATTGTCTATCGTTATTATAAACGCATGATGTACACTAAGTACGCACTCTTGTAAATCTTGATCGCTTTCAAGTTTTTCTACAATTAGTCCCATTTTTTCACAATCATCAAGTGAGAAATGACGTGAATGAGATTGGTTGTTATTATTAAGTTTTTTCAAAATAGCGTTCACGCGCTTTTTGGCTTCGGACTTGTCTAGCGACGCAAACATGTAATTTGACAACCATTCTCCTGCAAGAGTGGATGATAAGTTAATCGCATCTATCACAGAGTAGAAAAATGCTGGAGGATATTTACTCAACTGTGTCTCCCAAAATCCTCGCGATTCAGGACGATTTTCAATATCTCCCTTAGCTTCTCTAAATTCCGTAACTATGTTATATGCAGGAATACCTCCAAATTGAGGATCTATCGGACCTAAATAAGAGTGAGCTCCCATCAAAATAACATTTGCAGAGCAAGCCAACATAGTACCAGCAGACATAGCCATTTGGGGAACTATAACTCTAATATCATTACCGAATTTTTTGTGTAAATATTTAACTATACCCTCTGTGGCGGTAGGATTACCACCAGGGGTATGAAGAATCAAATCCAAGCCTTTGGTACAATCCATACCATTTATGGCATTCATAAAACCGGTTATATCACTATCGTTTATATCTACGTTTTGATCTTTACCAGATTTCAGCCATCCTGAATAATACGCAATTACATTTCTTCCCGTTTTTGCGGATAATTTCTTTAAATATTTTTCTCTCAATCCATCAAGACTTAATCCTGGAACATCATTTCCCGAAGCATCTTTACTAGACTGTAATTCATTTAATAATTTTCCCCAAGATGGCATTTTAGTCTCCAATCAAACATCTTTTTTGATAATTATATCACTTTTGTCTAAATTTGTCAATGCGTGTTTTTTTCTTTGCCTCTCTTTTTTTATTATTTGGTTTGTTTGAAAATAACTAAGTTGCAATTTATCACCAGGATAAAAAGCAGTATTTTTATTTTCATAATTTCCTATTGTTTTTCCAAAATGGTAAAAAGAATGATATCTATCGCCAAACAATTCTTTGCCCCCCACAATTACTTTGTTGCGTACAATATTAGTATAACCAATGTAACAATACAACAAACAAAATGAATTAATTGTCGAAATCACGATATTGAATTATTAAGTGTTCGTGTTATCTTATCTTTCTGCTATCTTTTTCCCGTTTTTTCGATTTTTATGTTATATTGAAGCATGTAATAATATTTAGTGTTCAAAACCGGGCAAATTCTTTTTTCACAACAATTCACTTTTCGTCAAATGTGACACATTTTATAGACACTATTAGAGCGTTCCTCTTAAAACAACATTTTGGGGTGGGTGCAATTTCGGTTCATTTAACCGCTCACATGTGCAACCAAAGAAACTCGGAACACCGTTTGGTGTACCGAGTTTTTTCTTTTCTTTGGTTGTCGAAGCTTATGGGATTTTGAACCTCATGAGCTACTCTCTATGACCGAGCGCACAAGCGTTAAGCGACGTGCGCGTCGGGGTCTATGCTTGCCGCCATAGACGGCAACATACTGCGTTATTCGTCGTGTCCGCCCGACGAACAGCAGATAACCCACTTGATAATTTTACACAAAAGCAGACGGGGCAATGAAAAATCCCATCTCCGCAACCAAAGAAAGCCTTACTATCTCAGGTAGTAGGGCTTTTTTATTTTTTTCATAAGTTTATTGTTGTGAATTTTTATCATCTCCTAAAGCAAAGATTGAAATTATGGACAAGGGCGAGGAAAATCGTGTCAATAAAAGATGACGGCAGGTGATGATCCTGAACTAAATTGATAAAGTTTTTTTATGTATATATTATCAAAAATATGTCAAAAGTTTACAAAAAAGAGCACGAAAATAGCAGTATATGAATCATATACCACAAAAAGAAAGCTTTTTTATTGACTTATTTAAAACAATAATGTAAACTTGCATTGAAATAAAAAAACAGGAGGATAAAGAGTGGACGCAAAGAAAGTTGGTAAAAAAATAGCAGAATTGCGCAAGAAAAACAATATGACTCAAAAAGAACTCGCCTCCAAGCTGAACGTCATTGATAAGACGGTGTCACGTTGGGAATGCGGATACGGATTGCCCGATCTTTCTATAATTCCTGAAATCGCCGCCATTTTTAATACAAGCATTGAGGAGCTGCTGGGAACGAACGTCGATATTCCGTCTGACGTTGCGGCGGAAACCGTCAAGGACGAGGCTGAGGAAATCAAAACTGCGTGGTTTGTTAAATATAAAAAGTATCTGATTTTCGGTGGCTCTGCAGCTGCAATGATCATCTGCGTTGCGATATTGATTATATTCTTGATCCAGCCGAAAATCCCCCTCATTGACGGATACTGCTGGGACAGAGCAGGTCGAAGCGAGGCTGATTACGTATTTATCACCGCCTTTGGAGCTGAGGAATGTATGTCTCTCGAACTGACGGGCGATGAAACGGACGGTGAATTTTTCTGTCAGGAAACATGGAAGCTTGGGGTAAACCAAGATCCCATCAACTGCGCTGTGTACGGTAAATATAAAATAATTGAAGGAAGAATCTATCTGTACTCAGAAAATCTTATTGACGATAATAATACAAACAAGCTACGGTTACACACAGGCCTTGGACTTGAAGCCTTCGTTGGCAACGTTGAATACTCTGATGACGGAAATATAAGCGGTATCGCATTTAAGTCCACGGTTAAAAACACCGAATCGAGTGTCTTTGGCAGATGGACAAAGTATGATCATTACTTTTCCAGAGAAAAAGGAGAAATCTACTTTGAACGGGTAAGCAAAGAGCTTAGCTATGAGCAAATTCTCAAGATGCCTACCTTTGTTGCCGTTGAAATGGAAGTCGTAGTTCCCTACAGACTTGAGGCGTACCTTACAAGATACGATTATTACGTCGGAGAAATAATAAATCGAGATGATATAGAGGTCAATCTGGTTTACTCGGACGGCACGAAAAATCCGATAGATGACTTTACCTGCGAGCAGGTTGGACGCGAGCTGACCACAGCCGATACCTCTCTCAACGTTCATTATTCATCAGACGAAACAAAAACGACGGCAATCATCTATATTAACGTTAATTATGGCTTGGCTTGGGAGCGAATCAGATCAAGCGATGCGGACTATAAGTATTTTACCCATTACAACACCGATGACACCGTCAGCTTTGGACTGTTAGAGCTTTTTGGTAATGATAATAATGGCAGTTTTATTTACAGTGAAAACTATGGCACGACAACCCTTGACGACGCATCGGTAGTTACAGGAAAATATCACGTCAGAAACGGAGAAATTCACTTTGTAAGCTCGAAGGTGTTTACTAACCGCAATCATCTTCCTAAATTCTACGTTAACTCAGAAGGAGATTACTTTACTGCCATTATGGGAGAGAATATGTCGGATATTGTCTTCCATACCGGTCAATTCGAGCGCAATTTGTTCGGTCATTACGTGACAGAGCAAAACGACACCAGCTTTTCAAAGGTCTCAGGAACGGTTTTCTTTGAATTGATCAAGGAAAAAGCCCTTTCAGAGAGAGCAAAGGATGCGCTTGAACACTACAAATCTATGTATAAATAAAGTGAAAAAACACAGTTGGAGGTAATAAAAATGTCTGGATTCAGATCAAATCCATTAAGCGTAATTTTACCGTTAATCTGCTCGGCTCTCAGCGTTGTTACGGCGCTTTTGTATCGCAGCTGGTTTATCGGTAGCGCAGAGTTTAACCAAATTGCGTTCTACCTTATGATTGGTGCAGGCGCACTTGGAATTCTTGCGATTATCGGACTCGGTGATTTTGCAGCGTCTGTTCAATTCCTTATGCTTCTGGCGAGCAGTATGTTCTATATTTACGGAATGTACTACTACGTGTCAATAGTTCTCGTGGGAATTGATCTCCAGAGCTTCAGCACAGCCTTTATAGCCTGCTCTGCCCTGGTTGGCTCTACCGTAGCTCTTTCCACGCTGAACGTATTA
Organism: Clostridia bacterium; assembly: GCA_017522795.1. Lineage (GTDB taxonomy): Bacteria > Bacillota > Clostridia > Oscillospirales > CAG-272 > UBA1740. The sequence goes on from JAFWXZ010000071.1 coordinate 5,441, forward strand.
ATTAAAAGATAAGGAGAAAAAAGATGCGAACAATTTCCAAGATTTGTCACGTTGTTTTCAGTTTCCTTTTCGCAATAATGCTTACCGCCTATTTCATAACTGCGGAAAACGTTGGCATTATAAGTGCGGCACTTAATCAGCCTACCTCTGAGCGTATAGACGTTTCGGGCGAAATTCAGGATACCGATTACTTCAAAACCAACTATACCTGCCTTGATGATCTTATTAATGACGGTATAGCTTTGTCAGAAGAAATAATGGCAGAAGGTGCGGTTTTGCTTAAAAATGACAATAATTGTTTACCTTTAAATATTGAAACCGAGAAAAATATAAGCATATTCGGAGTTGCGAGCGTTGATCCCGCATACGGTGGTGAGGGCTCTGCGGCAGCTACCAACCCTCTCGATCCGGTTGACGTAAAAGAGGGATTTGAGAATGCAGGCTTCACTATAAACGATAAGCTTTACGGCTTTTACAACAAAAACAAGAACGCATACGTTTCCACAGGATATAAGATCAACGATGCTTCTTGGAGTGACGTAACCTCGGATGAGAAGGTTTCTGCCTCATTCGAGCAGTACGGTGATGCCGCTATTGTTATTCTTAAGAGAATCAGAGGCGAAAACGGTGATCTTTATTATAACAACCCATCCTGCGACGGTGAGGGCGGAAACTATCTGGCTTTGAACGAGAACGAAAAAAGCGTTCTTCGCGGCCTTGCAGAGCTTAAAGGAACTACCTTTAATAAAATAATAGTTCTCCTCAACGCACCGAACCAGATTGAAGCAGAGTTTCTCTTTGATCCTGAATACAAAATTGATGCTGCCCTCTGGATCGGCTCGGTAGGAGTCAGCGGTATGTCTGCCGTCGGTAAAATTCTCAGCGGTGAGATAAATCCTTCGGGCAGACTCAGCGATACCTTCTGGATGGAGCATAGGTATAATCCCGTTATGGCAAACTTCGGAGTAAGACAGTACGCCAATGCGAGCGACTACTCCTCTCAGTTCCCTACTACAAGCGGAAATTCCTATACGGGTATGAATTATACCACCTACGTTATGTATCAGGAGGGTATTTACGTTGGTTACCGCTATGCCGAAACCAGATATTACGACGTGGTAAGTCTGAGACCGGGGGCGGGAGATTTTGATTATAACGAGGCTATTGCCTACCCCTTCGGATACGGTCTTTCCTACACAAGCTTTGATTATAAGGATTTCTCGGTGGATTACGATAATAAAACCGACAGCTACACCGTAAGCGTTACCGTTAAAAACACGGGTAATGTGGCAGGTAAGGAAGTAGTGCAGATATATCTTCAGAAGCCTTACACCGATTATGATATCAAAAATCATATTGAAAAATCTGCAGCAGAGCTTGTTGGATATGAAAAAACCGAAGCATTAGAGCCGGGTTCTGAGCAGCAGATTACGGTTACCATAAAGGGTAGTCAGCTTGCTTCTTACGATGCTTACGGTATTGGAAGCTATTATCTTGATGCAGGCAGCTATCTATTCACCGCTGCGCGTAATTCTCATGAAGCGACTAACAATTTCCTTGCTAAAAATTATGGTATGGATATAGGTGATACAAATATGGTTGCTTCATTTGAAAAGAACGCAGATCCTATCACCTACTCTAACGGTATTGTTAACCTCTTTGACGGCGGAGATATTCTCAGATACAAGAATGCAAGCGATAAAAACAACGCGCACTATATTTCAAGAAACGACTGGGTAGGCACAATGCCGACAGGAAGCGTTGATATATATCTGACACAGGATATGGTGGATGATATCCTGGTGCAGAACGGTGACAGCTGGATTGAGAGTGGTAATACTGCTTATCCTACCTACGGTAAAGATGCAGGACTTCAGCTTATCGATATGCGTGCCGACAACGAAGGCAATCCGATTCCATCCGACAGCGAGTATTGGGATGAGTTTATGGATCAGCTTACATACCGTGAGATTGCCGAGCTTATTACCACAGGTCTCAGAAAAACGGGTCTTCTCGAAAGCATAGGTAAGCCCTCTACGGTAGAGCATAACGGCCCTACCGGTCTTACACAGAAATACGGCGAGAGCGTAAACGGTCTTGCGTATATTTACGGAGATCCCGATTCCTCGAAATCTCCTCCATACTACCCCTCTCTTGGAATTCTTGCATCAACCTTTAATACCGATATCGCCGCAAAATTTGGTGAGATGCTGGGCGAGGATGCTCTCTGGGCAGGATACAGCGGATTTTACGGCATCGGACTTAATACTCACAGAAGCGCTTACGACGGAAGAAACTTCGAATATTATTCAGAGGATCCCTTCCTTAGCGGAGCACAGGCGGCAAAGGTTGTTGCAGGCTTGCAGTCAAAAGGCTGTAACGCTTACGTCAAGCATGTTGCGGGATATGAGCAGCAGACCTGCCGAGTCGGTCTTAGCGTATGGTCGAACGAGCAGGCTTACCGCGAGATCTATCTTGAACCCTTCCGCATGGCAATAGTTGACGGTGGAGCGAGCAACGCCATGACCTCTTATACAAGAATAGGCGTTACCCTCTGCCCTGCGAGTCGGGAGCTTTGCACCGACTTCCTTCGCGGAGAGTGTGGAATGGATGGCTTCGTGGTTTCGGATATGTGGAAGGGCAGATATCTTGATTCCCAGCTTGTGACCTGTCTTATGGCAGGATGCGATCTGCCCGACAGCGATCTCAGCGCAGATATCTACGATAAATATGCAGAGAATTACGGTGACGTAGCAGAGCAGATGCGTACTGCGGCAAAGCGTATTCTGTACGCTACCGTGAACTCTAACGCTATGAACGGTATTTCAGCAGGCACTCGCATTGTCAAAGTAACGCCGCCTTGGCAGCAGGCTGTAATTGCAGGAACCATCGTAAGCGGAATACTCTTCCTGTTATCTACTCTCGGATATGCTATAACAGGCATTTCCAAAAGATCTTTCTGAGATATCAACGAATCATAGTTCGTGATAATAAAAAACAAAAAGGAGAATCACTATGAACGCAAAAAAGCTTTTCAAAGCCCTGTTGTGCAGCGCATTAGCTATCGCTGTTATGCTTGTTGCACTTACAGGCTGCTCTCTGATTGAGCAATTCCTTCCCGATTCGGGAGACGGCAACACAGACTCCGCAAAAGCACTCCTATCCATTACACTTGAATCAATGCCCACAAAGCTTGATTACGAAATTGGCGAAACCGTTGATACCACGGGTATGAAGGTTATTGCTAACTTCAGCGACGGTAGCAAGGAGGACGTTACCGACAAGTGTACCACCACCATCGGCTCTGACAAGATCACCGCTACCACCACCTCTTACTACGTAAAGTACGTTTATGAAAAGACCACCAAGACTGTAAGAGTTGACATCAACGTAAACAAGATCGACATTGAGTTTACCGAGCTTACGGCTGAGGCTTATGAGAACTACGTTGCTCCTCACAAGGTTGCAGAGAGCAGCGACGCCGACTACGTTTTCGTAACCTCCTTTAACTCCTCTACCATGCTCGTTGACGCTTGCCTTGAGCTCTTCGGCACAGAGGCATCGGGTACCTTCAAGTACTCCGAGCGTAACGACAAGCCCGAGGATATCAACTGGGAAGCAGGTATGGGCTATAAGATCGCCTACATGCAGGGTACATACTCCTCCTCTGACGGCGAGATGACTCTCAAGATTGAGAAGGTTCAGCGTATCGCAACCGCGCGCCTTGATGCCGTAACCGTTGAGGTTGCTAAGATCATCAAGGATGAAGCAGGTAATATCACAGGTCTTCAGTTCGGTAGCATGGTTAAGCCTAACCTTGTGTTCGGCTGGGGTAAGTCCAAGGCGGCTGATTTCGTAGAGGGTAATGCTCAGAACTACGATCTCCCCGCAGACGTTTGCTACTTCTCCGTTCTTGATAACGGAAAGGTTCCCTACAATATGCACGTTTATCACGCAGAGGTAGAGAGCATTTCTATCGCATCTCTTCCCACCAAGCTTTCTTACGAATACGGCGAGATGATCGCTCTTGCCGGTCTTACTCTTAACGTAAACTACGAGGCAGGCGCACCCCGTCTTGTAGAAAGCGGATTTACCGTAGATAAGGTTGAGCCTCTCGTTACCTCGGATACTCTTGTAACCGTAAGCTACAACGGAATGACCGCTACCTATGAGATTACCGTTGGCGAAGCTCCTCTTACAGGTCTTCAGGCAATCGAGCTTAACAATCATCCTACCGAGCTTAAATACGTATACGAAGGCACAACCACTCTTGCTGAGGTCCTTAAGGCAAGCGGAATGACCCTTACTGCAAAGTATGCCGATAAGAATGATGCTATTATCACCGAGTTTGATATTGAGAACGGTGACGCGGTAGTTAACGGCGAGCTTACCTCCTATACCGTAAGCTATACCGAGGACGGCATTACAAAGGCTCTTACAGTAGAGATTACTACCGCTATCATGACTCCCGCTGAGATTGCGCAGAGCAGCAAGGCTGACTACGTATTCTACACCTACTTTACCAAGGATAAGAACGTATGCAACGGCACTCTTGAGCTTTACACCGCAGACGGCAGCTTTACCTACAGCGCACAAATGGGTGCAAGCAAGTATAACGTATCCAAGGGTAAGTTTGCTATCGTTGACGGCGTTATCAGCTTCACCGAGATAGAGCTTACCAACGTAATGGGAAGCAGCGGCATGACCACCAACGCTGACGAGACCGCAACCGTAGTATATGACGGCGATAAGATTATCGGTCTTGACTTCGGCTGTCTTGCTGCCGACGTTGAGGGTGTTGAGCAGGCAGGCTTCTGGGGCTATACTGCATCTAAGCAGTCCGGCTGCAAGTCCAGCGCTGCAGAAACCGTTTCGATGCCCGCTTATATGATGTATATGGTCCGCATCGAGAACGGCGATATCGGTACTCTCAGAGTAGACTATTAATTTATTCTAAAAAGCAAAATGCTCTGCCGAGGATCTCCTCGGCAGAGCCAAAGAAGGATTATTATGAAAAAGACAGCATTATTTTTATGTATTATATTACTGATGTCCACCTTGCTTTTCTCCTGCGACCTTATTAATCCCAATGTTCCCGAGCAACCCGAGGAGACCGAGCATAACTACGCAGACGTAATTATCTTTATGGGACAGTCGAATATGGCAGGCAGAGGTGACGCCTCTCTAGCCGTTTCCTGCGGTGAGGGTCACGCCTTTGAGTTCAAGTCTGTTACAGACCCCACAAAGCTTTATCCCCTTGAGGAGCCCTTTGGACAGAAGGAAAACAACGTGGGTATCAGCGACGTAAGCGGTCTGGATTATAAGAAAAGCGGCGGCCCCGTTTCAGCCTTCTGCGAGGCGTATTTCCAAGCGACAAACGTGCCTGTTATCGCCGTTTCGGCAAGTCAGGGTGGTACTAATTCCTCCGAATGGCAACCCGGATATGCTCTGCTTGAGGAGGCTAAGAACAGACTTGAGCTTTGCCTCAACTATATGTACTCCCAGGACGAATACGAGGTACGCAACGTATTTATGGTATGGCTTCAGGGCGAGGGAGATGCAGGCAACGGTATGCAGTATGAGGAATACAGTGCAAATATGCGCAATATCGTCGATGAGATGAAGAGCGTTGGAGTTCAGCATTGTTACCTGATCTCTATCGGCACTTATATGAAGAGCCTTAACCCCACCCGCTACGATCTCTACATTAAGTTCGGAGAAATGCAGGCGCAGATGTGTGCGAATTACGACGATATGACTCACGTATCCCGCAAGCTTGCTCTTATGCCCGAAAACATGATGCACCTTAATAATCATTACAAGCAGGAAGCATATAACATCGTCGGAAATGACGCAGGCAAGAACACCGCATACCACGTTCTGACAGGTAAGGCTCCTGTTTGCGACCCTTACGTAGAAGGCGAAACGGTTTCGCCCTGATTAAAATGAGGAAATTATTATGAAAAGAAATATTAGTTCGGCATTTATTGCCCTGTGTATCATCCTGTCGATGATACTTTCATTCTCTTCCTGTTCCCTTTTGAATTTATCGCCTATCAAGCTTACGAGCTATAATGAGCCCTTGGATTTCCATACTCCCGACCAGCTTTCATATATGCTGGGAGATTACGAGGCGATCGCAGCTTATGCCGACGGTCACGAAGAAAAGTCCCGTCCCGATGCAATAACTCTTAGCTGGACCGATTCATCATCAGCAGGAAAATACACCGTAGAGATTTCCGAGTCTGAGAATTTTTTAAATCCTATAGTTCTTTCGACCGACAAAACCGAGATTTCGGTATATAATCTTAAAATTGCAACCGAGTATTATTGGAGAGTATCCACCGAGGAGTACAGCGCAGAAGGCAGATTTACCACCTCTGACGTTGGACCTCGAAATATATACATAGACGGCGTTACAAACGTTCGTGATCTTGGTGGAAGAATGACCTCATACGGCAAGCGTATGGTGCAGGGACTTCTTTATAGAGGAGCAAGACTTAATACCAGTGACGTTAATAACGACAGCTACAAGACACCTCCCCAGGTGTTTGTTCCCGAAATTACCGAAGCAGGTATCGATATGTTTAAAAATCAGCTTGGCATCAAGACCGAGATTGATATCCGTCTTTTAAACCGCAACGGTTACCCTGCGGATAAGCCTGCGGAAAGCACCGTTCCCGGTGTTGAATATATCCGTATTCCTATGAACGGAAACAGCGCTATCGGTGATAACGAGACGCAGATCAAGCTGCTTATGGAAATCCTTGCCGATGAAAGCAATTATCCCGTTTACTTCCATTGTAATATCGGTACGGACAGAACGGGAATGATCTCCTATCTGATCGGAGGTCTTTGCGGTATGAGCGAGGAGGATCTGATGAAGGATTATCTCTTCTCAAACTTCGGTAATATCGGTGAAGCAAAGGAGCCTCATAACAGCAAAAATAAGTACGTGGAGCTACTTTCTGCTGACGGAGATTACGAGGGAGATACTCTCAGAGAGCGTATTGAAAACTACTTTATCTCAATCGGCGTTAGCGAGGAAACCTACACCGCTGTAAGAGATATTTTGCTTGGTAACTGATTATGAAAAGAATAGTTTCTTTGCTTTTAACACTCTGCCTTCTGGTCAGCTCCGCAGTATATCTTTTCTCTTGTCAATGGCAGCCCGATAATAGCGCAGAAGAAAAAAACGAGCAGTTCAGCATTCTCACCTGGAACGTTTATCTCGGTAACGGTAGCGGAGATGCGGTTTTAAGCGTTCTTAACGAAAAATCAGCCGACATTATTCAGCTCCAGGAAGCAAGTCCCGTGGCATATACAAAATACGTACTTCCTTTTCTCGAAGAGCATCCGGAGTATTTCATTCTTAATAAAGTTATAGGAAACGAAAATCTACGTACGCCCATACTCTTTAATACCGAAAAGTTTGACTATATAGACGGCGGTGCTGAAATGCTGACCGACGCTCACGCCCTTACAGTTATGAAAACGCTGGGTTGGGTTCTTATTGAGAGCAAGGAAGGAAACAGACTTCTCTGCGTTAATTTCCATGGTTCGAAGTGTCTTAATAAGTATGCGGGATATGAGAATTATTCAGCAGAACAGCTTGCCGAGACCGAGGAGCTGTGGCATCAGGGCAACGTAAGACAGATACTTTCAACTATCTCACTGGTGTTTGAAACCTACGGTGAGTGTCCCGTTATAATAACGGGTGACTGTAATTTCAACAGTATCTCTCACGCTTATGAAATGCTTGAAAAGGCGGGTTATCTTGATGCAGAAACTCACGCAGTAGTAAATCAGCAGGACGGTATGAAATCTCAGCATAAAATGGGCATAATTCATAGCGATGAGGGACTTACCATCGACCACGTTTTTTATAGCGGAGCTATGAATACGCACGAAATTATTCGTAGCGAGAGCGTATATAAGGGTAGTGATCATTGCCCTGTTTTCGTTACCGCCGAAATCAAAAAAGGAGAATGACTCTAATGAAACGGCTTTTAGCAATTGTTTTAGCTCTTGTTATACTTTGCCTTAGTTCCTGTCAGATTATTGATAGTCTTTTCGACAAGGAAGATCCCATTATCGACAACACCGAGGCAAGTCTTAATCACGAAAAAATATACCTTTACGATAAGGGAAATGTTCCTTATGACGAGGACGGTGACTGTAGTGAATTCTGCTTCATGACTCCCTATCTTGCTCCTTACCCTACGGGAGGCGCGGTTCTCGTTTTCCCGGGTGGAGGCTACGGACATCTTTCCAATTCCACATCTGATGTGGCAGGCTACGGACAGGGAGTTAACAACGAGGGAAATCAGAAGGAAGCTTCCGAGGTTGCAGAGTGGTATAACGCTCAGGGAATTTCGGTGTTCGTGGTTAATTACCGAACTACCGCCGTTGACTCAAGCGTTGATTACAGGCATATCCTCTCAGATGCCTTCCGTGCAATAAGGCTTGTCCGCGGTAATTCCGATAAATATTACATTGATAAAGACAAGATTGCCGTTCAGGGATATTCCGCAGGCGGACACCTGGCGTCAATGCTGCTTACTCACCCTGCCTGGACGGTGGATGACAGTGGCTACGTTCCCGACGAATTTGACAGTATTGATCCCACTCCGAATGCAGGCGTGCTGTGTTATTCCGTAATCTCTATGGACAGCGCTCTGACTCACAATAATACGAGAAAGAATTTCACAGGCGGCGACGAGAATCTCTACGATCGCTTCTCGGCAGAAAAGAACGTGTCTGAGAATACCCCGCCCTGCTTCCTCTGGTGTCACGAAAAGGACGCTACCGTTAATTCGGGCAATACCTACGCATTCGCAAGCGCCCTCGACGTAGTTGGCGTTTACAACGAATGTCACGTCTACGACGATAACGGCACCTATACTCACGGTATAGGCGTAGCCCAGGATTATGAGGAAGCAAAAATCTGGCCAAGCCTTGCAACCGAATTTCTGAAAAATCTTGACTTTTAATTTTTAGATTGTTTTATCTAATTATAGCGATTCATTTTACCGCCACGTGTGCAACCAAAAAACAAAAATAGTCCGTTGGATTGCTTTTTTGAAACGATGTTTGCCCTTGTGGACAAGTGATGTTCACTGCGTAACTGATGTTACGCTTGACGGCGTAGTTGGCAAACATCACATCGCTTTGTGCCATTGGCGCATTATATCACTATGGGCGAGGCGAATAATACCCATTTGGGTGGTTGAGTTCTTTTTTTGGTTGTTGGGGATTATGAGGTTGTTTTGTTAAAAAATGGAGGCTCACCTGTTTTTTGTGAGCCTCTGTTTTCTATTAGATTATCAGATTTGAACCGTCAAGGTCAATGTGAATCACGCTGTCAGGTGCGATATCGCCGCCAATGATCTCACGTGCGAGGAGCGTTTCAATCTTTGATTGAATAAATCTCTTCAGCGGTCTTGCGCCATAGACGGGGTCGTAGGCGGAATCGATGATGTGTTCCTTCGCCGTGTCGGTGATCTCAACCTTCAGTTGCTTATCCTTAAGGCGCTTATTCAGATCGGCGATCAGGAGGTCCACGATGCCGTGAACGTTTTCCTTTGTGAGTGGCTTGTAGAACACGATCTCGTCAAGACGGTTGAGAAATTCAGGACGGAAGCTTCGCTTGAGCAGCTCGGATACGGTTTGCCTTGCTTCCTCGCTGATCTCACCGTTCTGTGTGATACCCTCCAGAATGGAGCTTGATCCAAGATTGGAGGTCAGTATGATGACCGTATTCTTGAAGTCGACCGTTCTGCCTTGACTATCGGTAATGCGTCCGTCGTCCAAAACCTGTAGCAGAACGTTAAAGACGTCGGGATGTGCCTTTTCCACCTCGTCAAAGAGGATTACGGCATAGGGCTTTCTGCGCACCGCCTCGGTAAGCTGTCCGCCTTCATCGTAGCCCACGTATCCGGGAGGCGCTCCGATGAGTCTGGATACCGAGTATTTCTCCATATACTCACTCAT
>JAFWXZ010000072.1 GCA_017522795.1 Clostridia bacterium
AGACTTACTTGAGGAGGCTAAAAAATGAGCTATTTTGAGTCAACAGCTAAGTATAAACTCATATATATTTTCTCCATAAATGATGAAGCTCACAAAGGTCTTCTGAAAGTTGGAGAAGCAACAATTTCTACCACACTCGACCTGGGTGTACTTGTCCCTAATTGCAATCCGCTCAATCAAGCAGCGAAGGATAGAATTAAGGGATACACTGCAACTGCCGGTATCAGTTATAAGCTCGAGCATACAGAACTTGCCTTGCGTGAGGTTAAGTATGGCGGCGGCACAGTTCTTGCGGGATTTAGTGATAAGGACGTACACGCCGTATTGTCTAATTCCGGAAAGCGTCAAATAAAGCCAAACGGCACTAGCGGAAACGAATGGTTTGAGGTTGATCTCGCAACTGCGAAAAATGCAATAAAAGCTGTTAAAGAAGGACGCAAATTCCTTTCCTCTGCAGAAAAGGTAGTAAAATCTTCTCCCATATCATTCCGTGAGGAGCAAGAGGATGCGATAACCAAAACTCTCGAGTGCTTCAAAAAGCAAAACGAGATGCTTTGGTATGCAAAAATGCGATTTGGTAAAACCCTGACATCTCTTGAAGTTGTAAGACGTGCCGAGTTTAGAAGAGTTATAATTGTTACTCATCGCCCTGTCGTTGGTAGCGGTTGGCGCGAGGAATTCAACCTCATCTTCCGCGCAGGAGAGGACAAGCACAACTATACATTTTTAGTTAAGGACACGTCCGGTGCGAGCTACGATTACGATGAGAAAATAGACCAGAGCAACGAGCTTAACTTGCGTAACTACGATAAGAACGGCAACTATTTCGTATACTTCGCATCTATTCAAGATTTGCGCGGGTCAAAGCGTGTAGGCGGTACGTTTAATAAAAACAATGCCGTTTTTGATATGGACTGGGATCTCATTATAATTGATGAGGCGCATGAAGGAACGCAAACCTTCCTTGGCGATAACGTTATCAAAGCTATACGCAAAGATAAAACAAAAGTTCTTGCTCTTTCGGGAACTCCTTTCAACATTCTGGATCAGTATGACGAGAATGCCGTATATACCTGGGACTACGTTATGGAACAAAAGCGCAAGGCTGAGTGGGATACTCTTCACCCCGGAGACCACAACCCATACGCATATCTTCCCAAAATGCACATCTATACATACGAGCTCGGAGATAATATTCCCGGATACGTTGAACATGAGCTGGAAGGCAAAGCCTTCAATTTCCGCGAGTTCTTCAGAACTTGGACAGGCGATAAAGATTATGACAAAACGGAAATACCATACGGTATAAGCGTTGGTGATTTTCGTCACAAGGAAGACGTTCAGAGCTTCTTGAATCTTATTACGACACCAAACAGCGAAAGTCTTTACCCCTACTCCACTAAAGAATACCGTAATATGTTCAAGCACACTCTTTGGATGGTTCCCGGAGTTAAGGAAGCTAAGGCTCTTTCAAAGATGCTTCGAGAACACCCCGTGTTCTGTCATTTCGGTATAGCTAACGTTGCAGGAGAGGGCGATGAGTACGAGGAAAGTCACTATGATGACGCTCTTGAACTCGTTAGAAAGACCATCAAGGAAAACGACTATTCTATAACTCTCTCTTGCGGAAAGCTTACAACCGGCGTTACCGTTAAGGAGTGGACTGCCGTATTTATGTTGGCGGGCTCGTATTCAACTGCCGCCGCAGGATATATGCAGACTATATTCCGTGTGCAATCAGCGGGTCAGATTGATGGCAAGCAGAAAACCGACTGCTACGTATTTGATTTTGCTCCCGACAGAACTCTTAAAGTTCTTGCCGAAACTGCTAACATTTCTCGCAAGGCGGGCAAAGCCGGAAAGCGTCAAGGCGAGAACCGAGACGTTATGAGCGACTTCCTTAACTTCTGCCCCGTTATCGCAATTCAAGGCACAGAAATGAAGCCTTACAGCGTTAACACTATGATGGAGCAGCTCAAGCGTGTTTACGCGGAGAAAGCCATTAAAAACGGCTTTGACGATGCTTCTATTTATAACGATAACCTTATGCGTCTTGATGACCTCGAGCTTGAAAAGTTCAAAACTCTTAAAGGGATCGTAGGAGCAAGTAAAGCAGCACCGCCTCTTAACGACGTCGAAATAAATGCACAAGGCTTCTCCGAAGAAGAATACGAAAAAGCTGAAAAGGCAGCTAAAAAGCCTAAAAAAGAGCGTACTCCCGAAGAGCTCGAGCTTCTGAAGCAGCGTGAGGAGCAACGCAAGAACAGAAACAATGCTATCTCTATTCTTCGCGGTGTTTCTATCCGTATGCCTCTTCTAATTTATGGTGCAAACGTAGCACTTACAGAAGACATCAGCGTAGAACGCTTCGTCACTATGGTTGACGATACCTCTTGGGAAGAGTTTATGCCAAACGGTGTAACAAAGGATATCTTTGCAGATTTCTTAAAATACTATGACCGTGACGTCTTCATATCCGCGGGTAAGGAAATAAGAAAGCTCGCAGCAAGTGCTGACGTGCTTACTCCCACCGAACGAGTTATGGCTGTAGTTAAAATATTCGATTATTTTAAGAATCCCGATAAGGAGACTGTATTAACTCCTTGGCGTGTCGTAAATATGCATATGAGCGATTGCCTTGGCGGTTGGTGCTTCTATGACGAGAAGTTCGAGAACAAGCTTGACGAGCCACGCTTCGTCGATAGAGGACAGGTAACAAAAGATACATTCGCAAATCCTAACGCACAGATTCTTGAAATCAACTCAAAGTCAGGTCTTTATCCTCTCTACGTTGCATACAGCATATATCGCGCAAAACTCGGAGAAAAATCCGAGAGCGATTATAGCGTAGAAGAGCTTAACAACATATGGAATAGCGTCGTTCGTGATAACGTATTTGTTATATGCAAGACACCTATGGCAAAGTCTATCACGACACGAACTCTTCTCGGCTAT
>JAFWXZ010000073.1 GCA_017522795.1 Clostridia bacterium
GAGGACACCGATAACCGGGGTGACATTCTCTTCTTTACCGATAAGGCGCAGATTTATCGCGCGAGAGTTGCGGATTTTGATCTAAGCAAGGCAAGCCAGATGGGTGATTATGTACCCACAAAGCTTAGTATGGATGATGACGAGCACGTCGTTGCTTGTAAGATGATATATGAGCTAAATCCCGAGCATCATATGGTTTACATATTCGAGAACGGTAAGGGACTTCGCGTTAGCCTTGGTGCTTACGAGGCAAAAACCCGCCGACGTAAAATAACAAGCGCATATTCAATTGATTCTCCACTTGCCGGCGCAGTATACGAGGGCGATAAGCCTGTAAACCTCTTTATCCGAAGCGACGCGGGTAGGGGAATGCTTATTAAGAGCAGCCTTGTTCCTGTAAAGGCTACGAGAACTGCTGCAGGCGTGCAGATTATGAAGCTTGCAAAGAAGGGCGTTAAGGTTGATCTCGTTACTGATAGAATAGATGATATCGGTCAGGATGCCCTAAAGTGTAAGAAGCTTGCTCTTCCGTCCAACGGATCACTGCTTGATCAGCTTACCTTTAACTTTTAAATAAAAATAGGGACTTTGCATTTGCAAAGTCCCTTTGTAGTTTGTTTAGTTGAAGGATTCAAACTTGTATCCAACACCCCAAACGGTCTTGAGAGTCCATTTATCTGACACGCCCTCCAGCTTTTCGCGAAGTCTCTTGACGTGTACGTCAACCGTTCTGGAGTCACCAAGATAATCAAAGCCCCATACCTTGTCGAGAAGCTGATCTCTGGTGAACACTCTATTGTAATTTGAAGCAAGGAAGTAGAGAAGCTCCAACTCCTTAGGAGGAATATCAATAGCCTTACCACACAGCTTAAGCTCGTATTTTTGCAGGCTGATTTCCATATTCTCAAACTTAACTACCTCGTCGTTATTTCCCTTGGCGTGGGCGTTATAACGGCGAAGCACTGCTTTGATTCTTGCTGAAAGCTCCTTCATATCAAAGGGCTTAACGATAAAGTCATCTGCACCAAGCTCAAGACCGAGAACCTTGTCAAATACCTCGCCCTTTGCTGTAATCATAATTACAGGCTTAGCAGAGATCTCGCGTATCTCACGGCAAACCTGCCAGCCGTCCTTTTTTGGCATCATAATGTCGAGAAGCACAAGGTCTGGCTCAAAAGCCTTGAAATAGCTTATGCCCTCCATACCGTCGGATGCGGTTTTTACGTTGTAGCCCTCATTTTCAAAATAGAGCTTTAGCATATCACAAATATTGTGGTCGTCGTCAACTACGAGAAGCTTAGTATCCATTTTAGTATCCTTTCTTTTATCTATGTATCTTTAAATTGTTAACTTCGTTAAAAATATTAAAATCTTAACAATTACATTATACAGTAGATTATTAACATAATCAAGAACTTTTTATGAATTTTTTATAAAAAATAATTAAAACTGGGAAATGTAATGATTTTTTTCAAAAAGCTTGCAAAAGCGAATAAGTTATAGTATAATAATATAGTTAAGTAAAAAATAAGGAAGTAAAAATAATGAAACTTGGTATCGTAGGTCTTCCCAACGTGGGAAAGAGTACACTTTTTAATGCTTTGACAAATGCTGGCGCAGAGTCTGCAAACTATCCCTTCTGCACGATCGATCCTAACGTAGGTGTGGTTGCCGTGCCTGACAAGAGGCTTGACAGACTTGCAGAAATGTATAATCCCGATAAATACACTCCCGCTATTATAGAGTTCGTTGATATTGCAGGTCTTGTTAAGGGAGCATCAAAGGGCGAGGGCCTTGGCAACAAATTCCTCGGTAATATCAGAGAGGTTGATGCGGTCGTTCACGTTGTCCGCTGCTTTGAGAACGGTGATATCGTTCACGTAGACGGCAGCGTTGATCCTATTCGTGACGTGGAGACTATTAATCTTGAGCTTATTCTTTCCGACCTTGAGATCGTGGAGAGAGCTATTGACAGAACTACAAAGGCGGCACGCGCTGATAAAAAGCTGCTTGAAAAGCTCGAGGTGCTTGAGCGCATCAAGGTCGCTCTTGAGGCAGGAAAGTGTGCTCGCACGGTTGAGCTTGAGGAAGAGGAGGAAGCCTGGATCGAGGAATCCCGTCTTCTTACCAGAAAGCCTATTATTTACGTTGCTAATATCTCCGAGAGTGAGGTTAGCGGCGAATATGAGAATAACGGTCACTTTAAGGCTCTTAAGGCTCACGCGGAGAGCGAGGGTAGCGAGATCATTGCTGTCAGCGCACAGATAGAAGCTGAGCTTGCAGCCCTTGAGGGCGAGGAGAAGGAAATGTTCCTTGCTGATCTTGGTATTGAGGAGAGCGGTCTTGATAAGCTTATTAAGTCCAGCTACTCGCTCCTTGGTCTAATCTCCTTCCTTACCGCAGGTCCTAAGGAGGTTCGTGCTTGGACGATTAGGCGCGGAACCAAGGCACCAGGTGCGGCAGGAAAGATACATAGCGACTTTGAGCGTGGATTCATTCGCGCAGAAGTCGTTGCATTTGACGATCTTTCCCGTGAGGGTGACAGAAACAAGGTTAAGGAAAAAGGACTTCTTCGCTCTGAGGGCAAGGAGTACGTTATGAAGGATGGAGACGTTGTTGAATTCCTCTTCAACGTATAATATATAAAAAACAGCCGATCAGGTCGGCTGTTTTTTATTTTCCAAGAAAGTATATATAATCCTGCGGATGCGAGTAAATTTCACATTCGCGGTCTAAATAGTACTTCATATTATCCTGTACAAGAAAGACGTTTTCACTGTGGAGAATAATGCTTTTTAGATCTGGATAATACTCGTCAAGATAGACCTTGTCCTTATACTTTTTACCGTGGTCTCCAAGGATAAGATAATCGGTAAAGGGTAGGTATCTTCCCATATCAATCAGTGTTTTACCTGTAAGCATGCCCGAGGAAATATAGGTATAAACAACCTCGCCCTTTGCTACGGCAAAGGCGTTCATTGAAGTGTTGCCGTAAGGCTCGGAGTAGAGAAGATTCACCGTGTAATCACCTATGTGGATAGTTTCGTACCGGCGGAAAACAACAATCTCCGTACGGTGATTTTCTACTGCCTTGATCACAAGCTTCAAAATTGCTTCTTCGTCGTCATTTCTCGGCTCGGGAATATATATTTTATCAACTGAAATATTGTACAGAAGAACCTCGAGCTCGTCGTCAAGACTCCAGGAATAGTGGGTAAGATAATATTTATCAAGATGAGTTACGTTCGCATCTTCAAGAAAATCAAGAGATGTATAAGCAAGATTTTTGCTATATTGGGAAGAATTTATTAGGCAGACTTCGTTTTTAGACCTTATCAGCATTTCGTCGCATTTGTAATCAGAGCAGTATGCTACCGTTTCGGTGTATTCCTGCTTAACCGTTGCCGCAACGGGCAAAAAGGTAGTCAAGGTATACATAATTAATAGTATAAGAAGCGCGGGGTTTTGTCTTTTTAGTTTTAAAACGAGAAAGAGATAAAATGCAATCGTATAAATCAAAACGGCAATAATAACGAAGTCAAAGCTTGCCGAAACGTATGCAAATTCAATTGAAGAAAATGCACCCGCAAGGAAGGTCATAAGACTGCAGAATGGACTTACAAGCCAACCGATAGGAATTAACCAGCCGATAAGCATCATCACGCAGCCGAGATACATAATTATCTCGGAGAGGAATGAAAATATTATGGTGGTTATAGGCGCAAGAATAGAGAAACCGCCAAAGCATATAGTAGAAACTGCGACGGTTGCGCTGATAGCGAAAACAGACGCCATAATTGCAAGCACGAAATACTTGATAAAGGCCTCGCGCTTTGTTTTGGGCTTTTCACCGCCCGAGCTGTACTCACTGAACGCGATAATTCCAAAGGTCGCAAGAGCAGATAGCCATAGCGAAATATCCATAATGGCATACGGAGTAAATATGCAAATAACCAGCACCGCAACAGATAGAGAGGTAAGCGAATCCTTTGTTCTACCAAGTAAGTAAAGTACGGAGGAAAGTATCAGCATAACTCCTGCTCTTACGACAGAAACGGAGAAGCCGGTCAAGGCCATATATACAAGCACGAAGAAGGCGGTTATTCCTACGCGCAATTTTTTTTTAACTTGCAGAAAAGTCAAAGCCTTTTCAATACCTAAGGATAAAATAGCAAGATGCATTCCGCTAAGAGCGAGAATGTGTGATATTCCTATTCTCCTGAAGTCAAGTCGAAGCTGAGGGGGCAGATAATCACGTTCGCCGAGCAACAGTGCTGATAGAATTGCACCCGTCTGACCGTCTGAGAGATTTATTGTGTATCTTGTCAGATATTCTCTTACTCGGGCGAAAATCATTCTCGGTGTTCCGTCGGTGTATTCAAGTATGGTAATCTTCGATAGATCGCTCGCATAAGCATTGATTCCGTCTGACAGGTTAAAGGTATAGCTCTCATTCGAAAAGCCATCAAGATTAGCTTTAAAGCTAATCCTCGTTCCTTCTATAATACCGCTTGCCTCAGCTTTCGTCGGATAAGCATAGAAACTGTACCTGGATGGGGAACCGTTGAGGCTTTCGGCTTGAATCAGAAGACGCTGACTGTAGGACGAGGATTCCGAGACCTCCTCTACCGTACCAACAATTTCGACCTCGCCTTCGTATAGGTTATATGCCTTGAAATACAGATCGAAATATAAGAAGGATGCAATGGCTCCAAGCAAAACTGCGCCAGCTGAAAATGCGGCTACGATATGCTTGTATTTATTTTTTCTTAAAAATAAGGATAAAATACCGAGCAGAATTGCGATTGCAATGGTAGCAATCTTCAGTATTTGATTTTCAAACGTAAATAATAAAAAGCCGCAGAGTCCGATACAAAGTATCAAGCAAAGCGGCCTTTTTTCAAAAATATTCATCGTTTAAGCCTACTGTATATACTCATCGGGAAATCTAAGTGAGGAGCCCTTTGGAATAACGAAGTTGAAGGCACCTGGAATAACGGTAAATTCAACGGTTTTAGCATTGGATACTTCGCCGTCAATACATATAGGCTGGGGTGCATCAAATTCCATCTTGAAATGATTTGTCTGCTTATATTTAACGATTTTTTGAGCCTTTTTCTTCTCAAGAAATGTTCCGTCCTTGTAGCAGCCTACAAGTTGCAGGAAGCTAAGGCGAGAGACCTTATCAATAATACAAACGTCAAGAAGACCGTCTGCAAGACAGGCCTTGGGCGCAGACTTAAATCCACCGCCGCAGAATTTTCCGTTTCCTATGGCGGTCAGTGTAAGCTGCTTGTCTATTATTTCACCGTCATCAAAGATGATGCGCATTTGCGTTCCAAACTTTTTGAAGAAAAAGCCGACAACAACACCCAATACGTAGGAAATGCCCGGAGAAATGAACTTGTATTTACGGAATTTATCCGCTTCAATTACAACAGAGCAATCAAATCCGATGTTCACCATATTTACGCAGTAATCGTCGTTACACTTAATAAGGTCAAAGGATTTTACTTCGCCGTCAATCTGTGCGTCGATTTCGGTGAACTTTCTTCTGTGCTTGAAGTTTCTTACGAAATCGTTGCCCGAACCGTTAGGGATAACGCCGAATTCGATGTTCGGGTTTGCGGGAGCGCTGTTTGCGATTTCGTTAATTGTTCCGTCACCGCCAACGCAGATAAATCTCTGACGCTCGTCAGGATACTCCTTGATCATAGAACGTACGTAGGTTATTGCGTTCTTGCGGCGGGTAGTATAATATATGTGATAGCTGAGCTGTCTTTTAAGGCAGGCATCAACGATATCCTGTTCCATCCTCTTCTGTTGCGGACTTCTGCCGGACTTTGGATTAAGAATAAAATGATAGATCATGAGAAACAATCCTCCGTTTACATCGTCTTATTATATCAAATATAAAAGATTTTGTCAAGTTTTCTTTGCTCGGTGAAATATCTTATCTCTTTTTTTGATTTTTACAGCTTGAAATAATAAAGTCGTGATAAGCTTTAGCTGCTTGTTCGGTCTTGTTAGATCCGAATTCGTAGTAACGTTTTCCGATTATATCACGGGGCAGATAATCCTGTCTAACGTAGTCGTTTTCATAATCGTGGGGGTACAGGTATCCTTCAAAATTCGGGCTTTGTAAATGCCTCGGAATCTGACATCCAAGTCCATTTGCAATATCCTCGCTAGCTGCGTGATAAGCCAGGTATGATGTGTTTGATTTTGGAGCTGTTGCGAGGACTGTTACGATATTTGCCAGTGGTATTGCCGCCTCGGGAAGTCCGAGAGATCTTGCGCTTTCGGTACAAGCATAGGCGAGGGAAGCTGCCTGGGGGTATGCGCATCCGATATCCTCGCTTGCTATAACGAGAATTCTTCTGCAGGCGGATAGTAAGTCTCCTGAGGCAAGAATTTTCGCAAGATAAAATATCGCCGCATCGGGATCGGAACCTCTTATTGATTTTTGCAGACAGGATAGGAGATCGTAATGTACGTCACCGTTTCTGTCGTAATGACCTACAACGGATGGAAGCAGGGCGACAACAGCCTCGCCCGTGATCTCGTTATCCGAAATATAAAATGCGTTCTCCAGAACGCCAATGCTCATTCTCACGTCACCCGCACAAGCGCGTGCGATAGTAAGCATAACCGAATAATCCGCCGCCTTGGAGGTGGAAAAATCGGTATTCAAGAGATCAAGTGCGCGATAAAGTGAAGGTACACAGTCCTCAGGGGTCACAGACTTGAACTCAAAAACCGAGGATCTTGAGAGTAAAGCATTATAAACGTAATAATATGGATTTTCAGTAGTTGACGCGATAAGCGTAATTCTGCCGTTTTCCATAAATTCAAGCAGTGACTGTTGTTGCTTTTTATTGAAATACTGAATCTCGTCAAGATAGAGAAGCGTTCCGTTCTCGCTGAAAATATTATCGGTAGATGCGATAACGTCCTTTACGTCAGACAGAGAAGCGGAGGTGGCATTAAGCTTATAAAGCTGCATTCCAGACATCTCTGCGATGATATTAGCTACCGTAGTTTTTCCCGTGCCAGGAGGGCCGAAAAAGATCATGTTTGGTATTCTGTTATTTTCTGTAAGACGGCGAAGAATGCCGCCCTTTCCAACAAGGTGCGCCTGTCCGGCTATCTCGTCAAAGCAGGTTGGGCGCATTCTGTCGGCAAGTGGTTTTTGTGCCATAATAATAATGCCTTTCTATATGCATTTATGAAATTGTAGATTGAGAAACCTTAATTCGTCTGTCGGTTTCTTTCTTTAATTCCGCGTGAATTGGCAGGCTTAGATTTGGGTCGGATTCAACTATGGATTTTGCAACTGAAAAGGCCGTGGTCATCAACTCCGAGCTATCACACATAGAAGCGTACCTAAACTCAAATCCACCGCTCTGCCGCATATTATCATTCGAAATTGTAGAAAAGAAATCTCCGGGACCTCTAAGCAACAGGTCTTTTTCAGCAATCTCAAAGCCGTCGTAGGTGGTTCTCATAACCTCAAGACGTTCTCTTGATTTTGGAGAATTTATATCCGAAACAAGCACACAATATGACTTGCGTTTTCCTCGTCCTACGCGACCTCTCAGTTGATGTAACTGAGAGAGACCAAATCGCTCTGCATTCTCAACGATCATCAGACAGGCGTTGGGGACGTTGACACCAACCTCAATAACCGTTGTTGAAACAAGAACCTTTGTTTCTCCCGAGGCAAACCGGGACATAATATCGTCCTTTTCGGACGACTTCATACGCCCGTGAAGAACCTCGATGCGGAGATCGGGAAGAGAAGCTTTAAGTTCCTCGGTAAATTCAACGGCACTCTTCAGGTTAAGTGATTTTTCGCTTATCACCTCGCCTGTGGAGTAGTCAACAATATATGCGTCTTCCTCGTTTTGCTCAATAGCGGGACAAACGATATAGCACTGTCCTCCGAGGGCAACTTGCTTTTTGATAAAATCGTTAAGTCTTGATCTGTAACCCTCGTTTACAACGAAGGTATCAACTCGCTGTCTTCCCTTAGGCATCTCGGTAATCCGTGAAATATCCAGATCGCCGTACATCGTAAGAGCAAGAGTACGCGGAATAGGGGTTGCGCTCATAACAAGCAGATGCGCCATCTTGGATTTTTCTTTTAGCTTTGCACGCTGTCCAACTCCGAAGCGATGCTGCTCGTCGGTAATGACAAGTCCGAGCTTGTTAAATTCAACGTTATCCGAAAGCAGGGCGTGAGTACCGACGATAACGTCGATTTCTCCGCTTGCAAGAGCCTCTTTAATGCGCTTCTTTTCTCTCTGTGTGGTAGAACCAAGCAACAGCTCAACGCGAATGTCAAGCTTTCCAAGCAGATCCGATAGCTCTGCGTAATGCTGACGGGCAAGTATTTCGGTAGGAACCATAAGTGCGGTCTGATAGCCCGACTTCGAAGCTATGTATGCAGAAGCAGTAGCGCATATGGTTTTACCGCAACCAACGTCACCGACAATTATTCTCGCCATTGGCGATACTATGCCGTCCTTGCCTATAACCGTATCTCTGTATACGTCATTTATAGCCTGCTTCTGAGAAGCTGTAAGCTCATATGGGAGCAGATTGGTAAGTGGGGTAAGAGAGCAGGTCAAAAGCTTGATTCCTTCGCCTCTTTTTTTCTGAGAAGCGGACATTGAAATTCCGATTCCAAAGTATAGCATCTCGTCAAAGGCGAGTCTGCGCTGCGCCTTGAAAAGAGCAGAATCACTCTCTGGAAAATGTGCGTTTTTTATAGCATAGGTAAGTGTTGGCAGGTTGTTTTCGAGTCTGATATTATCAGGAATTGGATCGATAATTTCAGGCAGAATGTCATTTATAGCAGATTTAATCAACTTATCGATCTGCTTTGACGATATGCCCTCGGTGAGCGGATAAATAGGTATAAAATCATCAAGCGCAATACCCTCAAAGTAGGGCTCATACTTGGGGTTTGTAAGCTGAAGTCGGTTTTTCTGAAGTGTTACCTTGCCCCAGAATCTGAAAGTGGATCCAACGTGAAAAACATCCTTAACGTATGGGCTATTGAAGAATGTAATCTCCACGGATCCGCTCTCGTCAAAGGCGCGAAATTTTGAAAGAGTAAGACCACGCCTAATATTAGCGGTTTTGACCTCGCTTGAAACGGTTAGAAGGTAGGCGCCCGGCCTTTCTGTATCAAATTCCGAAAGGGGACGAACGTCACCTCTTTTTTCATAAGCGCGAGGGAAGAAGTATATAAGATCCCCGACTGTGCTTATGCCCAGCTTCAGTAGCTGTGAGGCGCGTATTTTGCCAACACCGTTAAGCTCTGACACGGGTGTAGCGGTTGTCAGCTTGGCCATTCTTATATCCTCCTCTCGTTAGTGTAAACTTTTACAAATATATTTTACTACATTTGAACTTGTTTTTCAATACGTAAACTAAAAAAAGCCGAAATGATACCATAATTTGCTTTTTAACATAAAAATTCATTTAAATTAATAAAAAATCTTTACAAAATAAATATATTATGTTATAATATAATGTAAAAATTTTATTAAAGGAATTGTCCGTAATATGAGGAACGAATTAAAGACTTCGCTTTCACAAAAAAAGACACTTTTAATAACGTCTCTGTTAGCCATACTTTTTGGTATACTGTCCTGCGCGTTGGGTGATATAATTATGCCGCTCCTTATCGCGTCGCTTGCCACGCTCTATCTATTTGATTCCTCGGTTCGCAGAAGCTACTCTGTTTCCGTGTCTCTCGTGCTGATCGTGCTTAATCTTTCCAGCTTTTTGTTCGGTATATCAGTCAGTGCCTTTGCGCCTTGCTCAATTTTACTTGGATTGATTCTTTGCTATTCTTATCTTAAGGAACAGAGCAAGTCGGATTCCGCGTATATTATGACTCTTGTAGCAACTGCGTTTACCTTGCTCTCTTGCGTTCTTCTTGCGATGGTGGAGCAGGGAACGTACACTTGGGAGGCTGTCACCTCTTTTTACGGTGACTTGCACGATTCGATCCGTACCTTGTTCATCAGCAGTATGGTAGACGTATATACCGCCTCAGGAATTGAAATTACAGAGGAGATTATTGCTTCGGTTTTTGATATACAGGTACGTTCGCTGGTTTCCTATTTCGTAATCGGTAGCTTAGTTATCGTTGGTCTCGGTATGAAGGCGTTCACCTTCGCCGTATCAAAGCTTTCGGAAAATAAGCAGCATATTGAAGAATGGCGATTCAAAGCTACTAACATTTTCGCCTATTTCTATTTTGTTCTTATTATAGCATCTCTGTTTGTCGGTTCTGTCGACAGCATCTTTGCTGTTTCGGTATTGAACCTTTACAATATCTTCCTCGTTATTTTTGCATACGTTGGCTTTAATTTTGTTTTGACTATTCTAACCACGAGAATGAAAAAAGGCACTGCATTTATTGTTTTGATCGCGTTGCTTGCCATATTTTCATCTTTGATAATGCAGCTTCTTGCAGTTATGGGTGTTATGTTCACCCTTAGATCAAGTCACAGCAACAGTAAGCCTTTAAATCCATAAAATATAAACGTACTCCATCAGCTACGTTCGACTAAATCTGTCATAAGAAAGGAATTCCGCTTATGAAAAATGAAAAAGAGAATCAGAGTCTTAATGTACCTTACGCTTCAAGACAGGATATGATACTTTATGCTGCTCTCGGTGTATTCGGTATTGCTCTCGTTGCATTGCTTTGCGAGTTTGTGACAGTACTCGAGCCGGTATTTGTTGCTCTTATTATCGGTTCACTTTATCTCGGCGCGGTCGCATATATCAGTATCAGAAGAATTGCAAAGTCGAGAATATATCCTACAAAGAGTATTCACGGCTTGCTTGCCGAGGAGGGAAGCGTGGTGTTTAAAAATTCTACCTCTCCTACTATAATCTTTGATTTTCATGGCACTATCCTATGGTATAACGATGCTATGAGATCGGCTCTTAATTCCTATAATAATTTCATTGGTGAAAAGATATCCGACGTGCTTTCCATTAATGCAGAGGAGCTTGAGGACGGCGAATGCAGAACCGTTGTTTCGGGCAAAACCTACAGCGTAGAGGGGTTTGTCGTTTCAAAGAAAAACAACGGGCTTTACATTGCTATGCTTTCAGACGTCACCGCTCTTGACGCACTTGAAAAGAAATATTATGACGAGCGTGTTGCTGTCGCTTATATTGCTATCGATAACGTAGAGGACGTTCTTCAGTACGTACACGAAAAGCTTTCCGATGCGGTAGTCAGCATTGAGGACAAGCTGAAGGCGTGGGCGGCTTCAATGAACGGTGTTATCAAGTCATATGATAACGATAAATACATTATGTTCTTTGATTCCTCCTACCTTGATACCTGTATTGCAAACAGATTTGATATACTTGACAGTATTCGTGATGCAAGAGTAGGCGATGGTGTTTCCATCACCGTTTCCATTGGCGTTTCCCGCAGACGCGGTACTATCCTTGAGCGTGAGCAGGATGCGCGAGATGCTATTGACCTTGCTCTTCAGCGCGGTGGAGACCAGGCAGTTTATAAGTCGGAAAATGAGACTATATACTTTGGTGGACGTACCAAAACTGTATATAAACGTTCTAACGTACGCTCACGCGCCTTCTCAAATCAGCTTACCGCCCTTATGTCAAGATCGGATAACGTTATCATTATGGGACATAAGTATGGCGACTTCGACTCCATCGGTGCATCCGTTGGTGTGGCAAGACTTGCAATGCTTTGCGGCATTAAGGTTAATATTGCAGTTGATCTTACCGACAAGAACCTTCGTCCCTGCGTTGAAATGATGCAGAAGACTGAGACCTATTCCCAGGTGTTCGTTGACAATGCGGGCGGTCTTGACCTTATAGGTCCTGACACCCTTGTCGTTCTCGTTGACCATAACGGTATTCCCAGAGCCCAGTTCTCGGATATCGCATCAAAGTCGGCAAATATCGCGATTATTGACCATCACCGTAAGAACGATCAGCCCTCTGCGGCTGTTAAGCTCTCTTATATCGAGCCATCTGCATCTTCCACCTGTGAGCTTGTTTCGGAGATGCTTGAGAGTGCTGTCAGCTCCCAGAATCTTCTTAAGCAGGAGGCAGATATTCTTCTCGCGGGTATTCTTCTTGATACGAAGCAGTTTACAAGAAATACGGGTACCCGTACCTTTGGTGCGGCGCAGTACCTTCGTGGAGCTGGTGCAAATCCCACTGACGTTTATAACCTGTTCAAGACTGCGCCTGAGGATCTTTCGAAAGAGGCTCGTTTCCATACATCCATCATTATGTATAAAAATCTTATCGCTCTTGCTTGTTGCGAGGGTGATACAGATGAAAGCTATCGTGTTATAGCATCAAAGGCGGCTGACAAGATGCTGACGTTGCGCGGTGTATCCGCGGCGTTTACACTTGTCCGTATCGGTGAGCAGATCCATATTTCCGGACGCTCCTCGGGCAAGATCAACGTTCAGCTCATACTTGAGAAGCTTCGCGGTGGCGGTCACTTTGATGTGGCTGGCGCGCAGGTCGTTTCGGATTCTATTGACGAGGTTCTTGAAACTCTTAAAGATAGCATTGACGAGTATCTTGAGCGTAATCCCGTATAATTTAAGATTAATTAGTAGATTGGAGATATAAAATGAAAGTAATTTTACTCTGTGACGTAAAGGGACAGGGAAAAAAAGATCAGATCGTTAACGTATCCGATGGATATGCACGCAATTTCCTTTTCCCACAGAAAAAGGCTGTTCCCGCAGACGCTAAGGCTACCAACGAGTTGAAGAACAAGGAGGAGTCTAAGCAGTTCAAGATTAACGAAGATAGGAAAGCAGCCATGGCTCTCGCTGAGAAGATCAACAACGTTGAGATCGAGGTGGTCATGGGCCACGGAGCTGACGGCAGACTCTACGGCTCTGTTACTGCAAAGGATATTGCAGAGCAGCTTAATAAAAAGCTTGGCATTGAGGTTGATAAGCGTAAGATTCTTCTTAAGGACAGCATTAGAGCCTACGGTAAGCATGACGTCACTCTTAAGATTCTGGGAGAGATCAATGCGAAATTTATCGTTTACGTACACGAATAACTTACATTTCTGAAAGGAAAAGGCAAAATGGACAGTGCAAACAGCTTGATCAGACAGGTTCCTGTTTCTGTTGAAGCAGAGCAGGCGCTGCTCGGATCTATCATTGTCAGCTCTGACGCATTTGATAAAGTAAGCGGTATTATTTCGGCAGAGGATTTTTACGTTGCCGAGCATCAGCATATTTATAATGCGTTACTTAAAATGTATAGCCAGAACAAGACCATCGACGTTGTAACGCTCGTTAATACTCTCGTAGAGATGGGGGATCGTGATGAAGCGGGAGGAGTACAGTATATCACTCTTCTTGCCGAGTCGGTGCCCTCTGCGCAGAACGTAAAGGATTATGCAAGGATCGTTAAGGACAAGGCTACTTTACGTAAGCTTATCAAGGTCTGCGACGAGATCAACGAGGATGCATACAGTGAGTCTGACGTTCGCACGGTAATTGATAATGCTGAGCAGAAGATATTTGATATATCTCATAACAACGACTCCAAGGAATTCAGACATATACGCGATGTTTTACGCAACGTATACAGGGATCTTGAGCTTCTCTCGGAGAATAAGGGCGCAGTTTCGGGATCTAAGACCGGCTTCTCGGGACTTGACAGAATGCTTGTTCAGATGGGTAAAGGCGACCTGGTTATCGTCGGCGCCCGTCCGGGTATGGGTAAGACCTCATTTGCTCTTAATATTGCTACCAATGTTGCAAAGTCTACAAAAAAGGCGGTTGCTATATTTTCCCTTGAGATGTCGGCAGAGCAGCTTGTCACACGTATCATTTCTAGTGAGGCAATGGTTGATTCTCATACTCTCAGAACGGGTAAGATCACCAATGAGGATTGGGATAATATTGCCGATGTAATTTCCTCGCTCTCGGGCTGTGATGTTTATATTGACGACACATCTGCTATAACTACAACAGAGATGAAGTCAAAGCTAAGGCGACTTCCCGAGCTTGGGCTTGTTGTTATCGACTATATAGGTCTTATGCAAACTACCTCCAAGAGTGATAACAGAGCGCAGCAGGTAGGTGAGATTTCCCGTAATCTTAAGATTATGGCAAAGGATTTTGGCGTGCCATTTATTTGTTGTGCGCAGCTTAACCGTGGTACTGAGTCACGTCCGGGTGCGGGCAAGCGCCCACTCTTGCCGATCTTCGTGATTCGGGATCTATCGAGCAGGACGCGGATATCGTTCTCTTCCTGTACAGAGATGAATATTATAAGGATATAAGCGGAGCAGAGGCCACCGCTGAGTCGGCAGACAGTGCAAATACCGCCGAGGTCATCATTGCGAAGAACAGACACGGCTCTGTCGGAAATGTTAAGATGGGCTGGATCGGTCAGTTTACAAAGTTCCGCACACTTGAGGAGGATCATGGATCTGATTAATATTCAAGTGATTGAGCAGATGTTCTCGGGTATTGGAAAGAATATATATACTTCAGCCGAGAAAACGCTCAATTCCTTTGAAATGAGAAAAAAGATTGAGGGCGGCGTTCTTGTGGGTCTGTCGGGAGGAGCTGATTCGGTAATGCTTCTTTGTTTCCTCCTGGAGTACAGAAGATGCTTGAAGCTGAATTTTCCAATTGTTGCTGTTCATATTAATCATATGATTCGTGGAGCGGAGGCAGAAAGGGACGAGGAGTTCTCCCGTTTCCTTTGCGAAGGGCTTGACGTCGAGTTTCTGGCTCGTCGAATCGACGTTCCTTTTCTTGCAGAGCGTTTTCATATGAGCACTGAGGAAGCCGCAAGAAAATACAGATATTACGAATTTGACAAGATAATTTCGGGCAGAGAAGATTTATCATCTATTGCTGTTGCTCATAATATGAGTGACAACGCTGAGACCGTAGTATTTAATATTTTGCGCGGTAGCGGCGCGCGCGGAGCGGCAGGTATTCCTCCCGTGAGGGATAATATCATCAGACCGCTGATTTCCGTGTCAAAGTCTGACATAGTTTCTGCCCTTAACGATGTGGGTATTCCGTATGTCACCGATAGCACGAATCTTTCTGACGATTATTCCCGTAATTACATCAGGCAGAATATTATGCCATCCTTTGAGCGTATTGCCAAGGATCCAGAGAAGATGATTTCTCGCTTTGCGGATAATATGCGCTCGGATGATGACTTTATCCGCGGATGTGCCGAGCAGTTTATTTTGGAGCATACCGAGATCAGAAACTTTGATCTTTTGTCGCTACACAGCTCGGTTTATGCAAGGGTTCTTGCTCTTATGGCGGCGAGAGTCGGGGCTTCTGTGTCCTACAGAATTGCCGCTGATATCAGAGGGCTTCTTTCTAAGGATAATTTCTCTTATTCCCTCATTGGCAAGGCTACATTTATTTGTGAGAGAGGTGTTTGCCGCGTTTCATATACCGTTGGTAATAAGGTTGACTATTGCTTTGAGGTAGGCGAGGGCGTGACTGATCTGTCTCCTTTAAACGCGCATTTTATTTTATCGCGCGAAAAAGTCGAAAAAACTTATTCAAATGTTTACAA
This sequence comes from Clostridia bacterium, assembly GCA_017522795.1. GTDB lineage: Bacteria > Bacillota > Clostridia > Oscillospirales > CAG-272 > UBA1740. Next base: position 15,613 of record JAFWXZ010000073.1, read on the forward strand.
AATTTCAATACAAGCAAACATTTCTTCTGCTATAATAAATGGTGGCTTGTATTTACGTCCTAAAAAGGACGGTGATACCGTTTATTATGGCGGTATGACCCATAAGCTTAAAAAACTGTTCTCCGACAGGAAGATTCCTCCGTCAAAGAGAAGACTTATTCCCGTGCTTTGCGATAATAGCGGAGTAGTCTGGGTCCCTGGCTTCGGAGTTCGTGATGACTGCGAGGGTAAGGAGCAGGGAAATGATCTGTACGTTTTCCTTGGAATTACTCCAGATAATGATTCGGATAGCGACAGACTTTACTCGGGATCTGAATTCAGGTCATAAAATCTTTATCTTTGATAATAATATTAGTGGTTATAGTAAGAAAGGCGTGGAAGACACTTAATGAAAGCAAATTTCAAGAATATTATAATTTTTATAGTAATTGTAGGTCTTGTTATCGTCGGCTCCTCCTTCTTTATGGATCAGTCCAATAAGGAGGATAAGTTCCTTTATAGCGACCTGCTCGAGCTGTTCGAGGAGGATCTCGTCCGCGATTTCGTCGTAGACGAGAAGGCAACGATTAAGCTTAATGCCTACGTTGTCACGAAGAATGATGACGGAACTTATAAATTTGAGCTTGATGATAAGGGTGAAAAAAAGGTTAAGGAATACACCTACACCTTCAGCTACGAGCTTCAGCTTAATAAGATTATTTCTATCGTAGAGGAAAATATTGCCGACGGTGAAACAAATCTTGTTGAATACGATTTTCTGCCGACTCAGGAGCCCCCCTGGTATCTGGCATATCTTCCTTATATTATCACCGCACTCCTGTTCCTTGGCTTGACCATTTTCCTTATGCGTCAGACCTCGGGTGGCGCAGGCGGCAAGATGGGCAATTTCTCTAAGTCTAAGGCAAAGGTCGTTTCCGGCGACAAGAATGCAGTTAAATTTACCGACGTTGCAGGCGCAGACGAGGAAAAGGCAGAGCTTGAGGAGGTTGTAGAGTTCCTTAAGGATCCCGAGAAGTTCGTTAAGCTTGGCGCAAGAATTCCGAGAGGCGTTCTTCTTGTAGGCCCTCCCGGTACGGGTAAAACCTTACTTGCAAAGGCTGTTGCAGGTGAGGCAGGCGTTCCTTTCTTCTCAATTTCAGGCTCTGATTTTGTTGAGATGTACGTTGGTGTCGGCGCTTCACGTGTAAGAGATCTTTTCGACAGTGCGCGTAAGTCTCCCGCCAGCATTATATTCATTGACGAGATAGACGCTGTAGGTCGTCATAGAGGCGCAGGCCTTGGCGGCGGTCACGATGAGAGAGAGCAGACCTTGAACCAGCTTCTCGTTGAGATGGACGGCTTCGGTACTAACTCGGGCGTTATCGTTATGGCGGCTACAAACCGTCCTGACATTCTCGACCCCGCGCTTCTCCGTCCTGGTCGTTTTGACAGACAGATCACCGTTAATTACCCCGATATGAAGGGAAGAGAGGAGATCCTTAAGGTTCATTGTCGTAACAAGCCTCTTGAGGAGACCGTTGACCTTAAGAAGATCGCTCAGACCACTATCGGATTTACAGGCGCAGAGCTTGCCAACCTTATGAACGAGGCGGCACTCCGCGCAGCTAAGAAGAACAAGGCTCTTATCGGTATGGTAGATATTGAGGAGTCCTATATGAAGATGCTCCTTGGTCCTCAGAAGAAGACTAAGGTCAGAACCGAAGCCGATAACAAGCTTTGCGCTTATCACGAGGCAGGTCACGCTGTTGCATCCTTCTACTGTAAGCATACCGACCCTGTTAAGCATATTACCATTATTCCTGCAGGCAGCGCAGGCGGCGTCACCGTAAGCGTTCCTACTGAGGACAGAATGGGTATGACCAAGGGACAGATGCTTGACGATATCGTATACGGAATGGGTGGACGCGTTGCCGAACAACTTGTTCTTGACGATATTTCCACTGGAGCTTCGGGTGATATCAAGCAGGCAACTGCCCGTGCAAGAGCAATGGTGACAAAGTACGGCATGAGCGAGCTACTCGGTCCTGTGCTTTACGGTAATTCCCACGGCTCCGACGAGGTATTCCTCGGTAGAGATTTTTCTTCCTCCCCCGATTATTCGGGAAAGACTGCCGCGCTTATTGATGAGGAAGTTAGACGTATTATCACAGAGTGCTATCAGCGTTGTGAGAGTATTCTTACCGAGCATATAGATAAGCTTCATTTCGTTGCTGAGTTCCTTCTGAAGAACGAGTCTATGGATGAGGAGCAGTTCAGAGCCGCTATGGAGATGGAGAATCCTACCATCGAGTCTATAGAGGATATTGCCTTCCGCAAGAAGCAGAAGAGCGATGAGGAAAACGATATTGCTCACGAAAACAATCGTAAGGCTGAAGAGGAGGAGCGACTTCGCCGCGAGGAGCTTGCTAAGAAAATGGCAAACGGCGAGGATCTCACCGATGACGTTTTGAAGGAAATCTTCGAGAAGAATCATACCGCAGGCGCTGATTCCGAGGATAACAATTCCGATAATAAATAAAAACAAAAAGAGGATAGTCGATAAGGGCTATCCTCTTTGATTATACAGAAATAAAAACTGCCGCGAATTAAGCGGCAGTTTTTGTTGTATAACGAAAACCACGCGATAGTCGCGTGGTTCAAAAGAGGTTAACCGATGAAAAGAATCCTCCGTTTGTGATATAATTAGAAAAGACCTGCCAGTCGAAACTAAAAAACACAAACGGAGGATTATCTATGAAAA
>JAFWXZ010000074.1 GCA_017522795.1 Clostridia bacterium
CGGTCGGCAAGAGTTGATTTACCATGATCTATGTTGGCTATGATAGAGAAATTTCTTATATGCTTTTGTTTATCTGTCACTTTGTAAATCCTGAGGAATTATACCTCTGTCATCTTTCTTGAATCTTTTTCATAAGCGGAAAGCTTATTGTTCAGGCTCTCCTGATTATCGTCGTGAGCAAGAATGTAGATCTTGATCTTAGGCTCTGTACCCGAGGGACGAACGATGATCTTATCCTCGTTTGCAAGTGTATAGTAAAGAACGTCGGAGGAGGGCTGACCGGTAGTGCCGATCTCACCGCTCGCAAGATCACGTACCTCACCGCTCTTATAGTCGCCCGCGCTCTTTACCGCAACACCGCCGATAGACGCAGGGGTGTTGTCGCGAAGGTTCTGCATAACCTTCTTTCTGTTCTCGATACCGTCAAGACCCTCCATGTAGATGTCAATGGTCTTTTCGGCATACAGACCGTAGGTCTTGTAAAGCTCTGAAAGAGCGTCAGAGAGAGTCATTCCCTTTTTCTTATAGTACGCGGTCATCTCAAGGATCATCATTGAGCCTTCAACTGCGTCCTTATCTCTCGCATAAGAGCCAAGCAGATAGCCGTAGCTCTCCTCAAAGCCGAGGAGGAAGCCGCCGAACTTGCCCTCTGCCTCATAGTTCTTGATGACCTCGCCGATGAACTTGAAGCCAGTGAGAACGTCGTGAAGCTTTACGCCGTTGTCCTTTGCGATCTTATACGCCATATCGGTGGACACAAGGCTCTTTACGCAATATGCGCCCTCGGGAAGAATGCCGAGATCGCGGCGAGCCTTAATTACGTAGTCAAGGAGAAGCGCGCCCATCTGGTTACCCGAGATGGTAGCGAAATCACCACTCTCTGTTCTGGTCATAACGCCAACTCTGTCAGAGTCGGGGTCGGTTGCAATAACAAGATCTGAGCCAACTCTGTTTGCAATATCAATACCAAGCTTGAATACCGCGCTATACTCGGGGTTAGGCTTCTCAACTGTGGGGAAATCACCGTTGGGAACCATCTGCTCATCAACGGTATAGAGATGCTTAAGTCCAATTCTTCTGAACACCTCGGGTACAAGTCTGTAGCCTGCGCCGTGAAGAGGTGTGTAAACGACCTTAAGCTCATCTGCAACCTCCTTAACCGCATTTCCGTTTACTGCGGTAGCAAGAACGGCGTCAAGATACTTTTCGTCAAACTTCTCGTCGAGGATAGTGATAAGACCACTCTTTACACCCTCGTCAAAGTCCATAATGCCCGACATATCAAGCACGTCGAATTTGGATCTCTCGGCAGAAACGACCTTTGCCTGCTCGGGAGCGATCTGTGCGCCATCCTCCCAATATGCCTTGTAGCCATTGTACTCCTTGGGGTTATGAGATGCGGTAATATTGATACCCGCAACGCAATTCAACTCACGCAGAGCGAAAGAAAGCTCGGGGGTGGGGCGAATTCCATTAAAGATATAAGACTTGATGCCTGCACCTGCAAGCACGCATGCACTTACGCGTGCGAAAGTCTCGGAGTTGTTTCTGGAGTCGAAAGCAATGGCAACACCTCTCTCTTCACCGCCGACGCTCTTAATGAGAGCTGCGATTCCGCGGGTTGTCTGCGCTACGGTAAAGCGGTTCATAGAACCAATACCCATATACATAGTAGATCTGAGGCCGGCTGTACCGAAATCCATAGGAGCGGTAAATCTGAGTGCCTTTGCCTCCTCATTATTTGCGATAGAAACTAATTCTGCGTGCTCCTCCGCGCTAAGAACAGACGAGTCAAGCCATCTTTTGTATTCTGCGTTATACATAAGAATTATCCTTTCTGCCGTAATTTATATTTTGGTTTTTAAGATTCAAGCATTTCTTCGAGTGCGTTTGCAAGCTGATCAGGACAGGATGTGGGCTTAAATCCGCACTTAATGCCCTTGATCTTCTTGATCGCCTCCTCAACCTTCATACCTACGACGAGAGCAGCAACGCCCTGTGTATTACCGGCGCAACCGCCAACAAACTTGCAATCGGTAATAACGCCGTCCTCAGCATCGACAACGATCATTCTGGAGCATACGCCCTGTGTTTTGTACTCAACGTGATTTTTCATAATAACCTCTTTATAAAATTTATTCATAATAATACATCATAATTATACAATATATTTTTATAAATTGCAATACAAAGATAAAATATTTTATTAATTATAGTGTAAAGTTTTTTAATAAAACATATTGATTTTTTCTTTTTTCTATGCTATAATACTACCTGCGACCGAGAAATCGCACCAATGCCGGTATGGTGGAATTGGCAGACGCGTCGGACTCAAAATCCGAAGGTAGCAATACCGTGTCGGTTCGACCCCGACTACCGGCACCAAAAAGAAAAAGACAACCCTTGTGTTGTCTTTTTCTTTTTCGCACCGTCCGTCTCGGGTCGAGCCGCTCATTTTCGTCAGAAAATGATTAGGTTTTCGCTCTGCCGTGCGTTTGTTCAGCTCTTCCTTATGCGAAAACCCGGTTCGATCCCCGACTGTTTTTTCAGATTTAATTACTCCTCGTCAAGACAAGAATAAATTACGTTCATAAGTCTGGGGATAAGTATAGCATTCATACCGTCGATCTCTTCAACGTGGAATATTGCAAGCTTATTTTCGGGATCGCTGACCGAGAGTGACATTTTCTTGCCGTCCCAACCAAATGCTCCCTTGGGCATAAGGCTGCCCGCCTTTGCAGGATCGCGCATAACGCGAACACCAAGACCGTAATCATAGCCAAGGTTAAGTCCCATCTCAAAGGTGACGTTCTGCTCGGGAGTGAGGGTAGGAGAAGAAAGAAGCTTTACCGATGCGCCAGAAAGAATACGCGCGCCGTTCTTCCCTACGCCACCGTTTGCAAGAGCGTCGGTAAGAAGAATAAAATCATTTACGGTAGAGATAAGTCCCGCTCCGCCACTCTGATATTCGGAGCCAAAGCGCATAGCATTGCTGTCCTTAAGTACCTCTATTGCGCATCTGCCCACGCTGTCATACTCATACTGAGAAGCGATTCTCTCATAGTTATGCTGACCGATCTCAAAGGTGGTATCCTTCATTCCGAGAGGATCAAAAATGTTCTTCTTCATATAATCGCCAAGCTTCATACCCGAGATCAGCTCAACGATACCGCCGAGAATGTCGTGGGACAAACCGTAGCAGTAGCGCTCGCCCGGCTCACAAATAAGCGGATCCTCAGGGAGTGCGCGAATTATATCAAGGGTAGGACAAACGCCCCCCGTAGCCTTTTTAACTCTGTCAATTGAGGCACGGCGCAGACTGTAATCAAGGCCGGAGGTCATAGAAAACAGATGCCTGATAAGGATGGGATTTCTCGCCTTTTCAAGCCTGATCTTTCCGTCAGCACCTCTGCGGGCTACCTGCAGATTTTTATACTCTGGGAAATATACGTGCACGGGATCGTTGATAAGAATCTCGCCGCGCTCGATAAGCTGAAGTGCGGCAACGCAGGTTGCGATCTTAGTACATGAATAGATGTGATGAATCGCATCGTCGCGCATAGGTGTGCGGTATTTGAGATTGTCAAATCCGCTTGTATGGCGGAAAATCTCCTCGTGATCCTTATAAATCACGGTGTCCGAGCCTGGAACGCCAAGCATCGGGAGATAGTAGTCAAGAAAATCCTTTAATCTGTCAAATTTCATATTTCCCTCCATTTATTTTCCTAAGGTGAGGACGGTGACACCCGAATCACCCTCGCCATACTCGCCGTGGCGGTAGGACTTAATTCTTTTATCAGTCTTAAAATATTTCCAAAGGGCGGCGCGCAAAGCACCCGTTCCCTTTCCGTGAATAATACGAACCGTGGGCATACCCGCAAGTACCGCATCATCAATATACTTGTCCACAACGAACCAGGCATCGTCGCCTATCATACCTCTGACGTCAACCTCGGGTTTAAAGGTAGAAACAATCGTCTTTTTTACCTTACCCTCGCTGACCTTTGGCTTGTCATCAGAAATATATTTAATCTTTCCGTCAAGCAGTCGGAGCTTGTCCTCGCTCACCTTGGTTTTGAGAATACCCGAGGTGACGGATATCTGCCCCTTCTTATCAGCCAGCGCGGTGACAACGCCCTCCTTGTTAATGGTGGTGAGGAACACCTTGTCGCCAACCTTAAGAGGTCTCGGGAGCTTATAGTTCTCATCCTCCGCTATCTCGCGAATGTCAATACCCGACATAAGCGACTCGCTCTCGCGCATTCTCTTGCGCATCTCATCGCGGGCGGACTGCATCATTTCATTGCGCTGTGTCTTATCTTCCTGCTTGCGAATCTCCTCAAGCTGACGAAAGATAAATTCGCTCGACGCGCGGGCACTGTCTAAAATCTGCTTAGCTTTAAGTGTCTGTTTTGCAATTTCTTCCTCGCTGCGCGCAATTTTACGCTTGAGTTCTTCTTCTGCGTTCTTCTTAAATTCCTCGTACTCGGCGCGCATTCTTTCAGCCTCAGTACGAGCCTTTTCCATCTCGATACGGTTAGTGTCAAGTCGCTCGATCACGTCCTCAAAGCGTTTGTTTTCCCGCTTGATCAGCTGACCTGCGCGGTCAATAATTTCCTCGGAAATACCGAGCTTCTCTGAAATTGCAAAAGCATTTGATTTACCCGGCGTACCAACGATAAGCCTATATGTTGGGCGCAGCGTTTCTATATCAAACTCGCAGGAGGCGTTCTGCACTCCCGGAGTTTCAAGAGCATAAACCTTCAGCTCGGCATAGTGAGTTGTAGCTGCGGTAAGCGCACCGCACCTCTCGGTATGCTCAAGAATTGCTATAGCAAGAGCTGCTCCCTCAACAGGATCGGTACCCGAGCCAAGCTCATCAAAGAGAACGAGAGATCTCTCTCCTACTCTGCCAAGAATATCAGCCACGTTCACCATATGAGAGGAGAAGGTGGACAGTGATGCCTCAATGCTCTGCTCGTCACCGATATCCACAAGCACCTCATTAAAAATGCCTACGGTAGAGCTCTCCAGCGCGGGAATCTGAAGTCCAGCCTGCGCCATCAGCACGAAAAGACCAAGAGTTTTCAGCGTGACAGTCTTACCGCCCGTATTGGGACCTGTAATGATCAACGTATCAAATCCGTCACCAATAGCAACGTCAATCGGTACGACCTTGGATCTGTCAATAAGAGGATGTCTTGCTTTTTTAAGCTCGATCCTGCGCTCGTTAGCGATCTTAGGCATCTCTGCCTTCATCTGTATCGAAAGAGTAGCGCAGGCGTAATAAAAGGCAAGCTCGGTTATGCTGTGATAGTTTATAGAAATAAGCGAGCAGGCGTCACCGCATTCAGCAGAGAGCGAGGCGAGAATACGCTCGATCTCCCTTTCCTCCTCGGCTGCAAGCGATTTCAGCTCGTTATTAGCCTCAACGACGCTGATAGGCTCGACGAAAAGCGTAGCGCCAGAGGATGAGGTATCGTGAACGAGTCCCTTTATCTCGTTTCTGTACTCCGCCTTAACGGGTACGACGTATCTGCCGTTTCTCATAGTGACGAGATTTTCCTGCAAATACTTAAGCCTCACGCCGCCTACGTAGCTTTGCAACGTGTCTTTAATTTTATTATTCGCAAGACGCACCTTTCGGCGAATATCGGCAAGTGCAGGGCTCGCCTCGTCTGCGATCATATCCTCTGAAATAATTGATCTTGTAATTCTGTTCTCAAGCTCGCGCTGAGGCATAAGGCGGGCAAATATCTCGTCAAGGCTTGTTTCAAAGGTTCTGTCAGCGCTTGAATAGTCAAGCACCGCACGCGCAGAGCGAAGAAGAGCCGCGATTTCAAGCAGCTCCATAGGCGACAAAATCGCTCCTTTATAGGCTCTCTCGGCCGCCGCGACGACTCTATCCTGTGCCGAAAAGGCAGGATAGCCCTTAGTGTTTATAAGTCTTTTTGCATCGTCGGTCTTTCTCTGCCGCGCGACCACGGTTTCATAGTCGTCGGTGGGAGTGAGCGATGCCGCCCTCGCCTTTGCGCCCTCGGTTGAGGCGCATTCAACGAGCATTTTTACTATTTTGTCAAATTCCAGGGTGGAAAGTGTTTTTGCCGTAAATAACATTTATTTATAGCTCCGTAAAATACGAAATTAGCGTAATACGCTCTTATAAAAATCAAGTGATTTAAAGCTGTGTCCCAGCTGATTTAGGATATATTCCTCTGCCGCCCGTGAGAAAAGATGCATATCCTGATCGGATATTTTAAATGAAAATACCCTTTCCACAGGGGCGTAGATGCAGTAGCCGAGTGCAGTTTTCGCTCCCTCGGACAGTATACAGATAATATGGCTCTCGTGAGGATCGGCGTGCTCAATACGCCCCTCTTCCCGTCTTTCGTGACAGGCGCGGCACTCAATAATACCACCCATAATATCAAAGAAGAAATCACCGTTCTTCTCGTCGCAATTATGGCAGGACAACAGGCTGGGCATAAAGCCGAGAATTGACACCGCACGGATCTCAAAGGCGGCCTTGATCTTCTCCACGGGATGAAGCCCCTTGGATATGGCGTAAAGAGAGTTAAGCGACAGCCTCAGAAGATCTCTCTCTGCCTCGGCAACCGTCACGTCCGACAGCACCTCAACTATGTAGTTTGCCAGCGCAAGCCCCTCGATGCTCTGCCTGATGTCAAAGAAATTCTCTATAAGCTCGGCTTCCTTGATCTGATACTTGTCCCCCATTTTATAAAGCACGTATCTGCCGTAGCAGAACTGCATCGTAGCGGCAAGCTTTCGGCTCTTCAGCGAGCGCGCACCTCTTGCAAGGGCGGTCATAGCTCCCTGCTCTTCGGTGAATATGGTGACAAGTCGGTCGGTCTCCTTAATGTCTACCGTGCGGATGATAAGTCCGCGAACCTCGGTCGTCATTATTCCTCGTCCTTAAAGCCGAAGTCGGAGATATTAAAGCCTGAGTCGCGCCAATTCTCCTTTACTCTGACGTAAAGGTCAAGGTAAACCTTGGAGTCAAGCATCTGCTCAATGTCCTGGCGAGCATAAGAGCCGATCTTCTTGATGAGCGATCCGCCCTTACCTATAATAATTCCCTTGTGGGACGCCTTCTCACAGTAGATCTCCGCACGGATGGAAACAAGATTGCCCTCCTCGCGCCACTCCTCAATGGTGACGGCGGTGCCGTGAGGGATCTCCTCGTCAAGCATACGCAGCAGCTTCTCACGAATAATCTCGGCTGCTAGCTGACGCTCGGGCTGGTCGGTGACAATATCCTCAGGGAAGAACCACTCACTCTCGCGAAGGAAGCTCTCGCACTCGGAGACAAGCACGTCTACGCCCTTTCCGTTCTTTGCTACCATAGGCACTACTGCCTCAAAATCAAACGCCTCGGCATATGCGGCAATAGTCCAGGCAACATTCTCCGGTCGAACAGTGTCGATCTTATTTATTACAAGGATAGCGCGGATGCCCTCGGACTTAAAGCGCTCTATCATCTTAGCCTCAATGTCGCCAACCGCCTCTCTTGCCTCAACGACGAGTATAGCGGTATCAACGCCCGCAACAGTGTTTGAGGTCTGCTTTACCATATAATCGCCAAGCTTAGTTCTGGGCTTGTGAATACCCGGAGTATCAAGAAAAACAAACTGATTCTCACCGACGGTATGTATTCCTGTTATACGGTTTCTTGTGGTCTGGGGCTTCTTTGATACGATAGCAACCTTCTCACCAAGAATAGAGTTTAATAGCGTAGATTTACCTACGTTAGGTCTACCAACTATTGCAATAAAAGCTGTTTTTTTCATATCCTATTCCTCTCAAAAGCTAAGGCTCTCGATAATTTCTCTCTGCGCGAGGCACTGCGCCTCCTCATCATCTGCCGATCTCTCGTGATCGTAGCCGAGAAGATGAAGGGTCGAGTGAATAGCGAGAAAAGCAACCTCTCTCTCAAAGCTGTTTCCGATCTCCTTCGCCTGCTCTGCGGCGCGTTCAAGTGAAATTACGATATCACCGAGAGAAACCGAGCCGTCGGGATTTGTAACAGGCTCCATCTCCTCTTCAAAATCGTACATAGGGAACGAAAGCACGTCGGTGGCGCTGTCCTTATTTCTGAACTCTCCGTTCAACTTTCTGATATATTCGTTGTCGCAGAATGTTACGGAAACCTCCGCGCCGAAAATAAGATCCTCATAGTCAAGAGTCGCAAGGATCGCGCGTCTTACAACGGATTTTAAGTCATAGGTGACCTCAGGCATTTTTTTAGTAGCAGAAAAGCTTATAAACAGTCTTTTTTCAAACATTTGTCAATCCTCAATTACTTTCTTTTATCTTCATTATTTTTATTTTTTTGACTTTTTTCATAGCTCTCGTACGCGCTGATGATCTTCTTTACAAGATGATGTCTTACGACGTCGCGCTCGGAGAACTCAAATATACCGATCCCCTCAATATTTCCGAGTATTTTGGCAGCTATTGAAAGTCCGCTCTTTTTACCCATAGGCAGATCGGTCTGAGATAGGTCGCCCGTGACGACTGCCTTCGTGTTGTAGCCGATACGTGTTAAAAACATCTTCATCTGCTCGGGAGTGGTGTTCTGCGCCTCGTCGAGAATGATAAAGGAATCGTCAAGCGTTCGTCCTCGCATATATGCAAGCGGTGCTATTTCAATTACTCCGCGCTCGATATGCCTTTGATAATTCTCTGCTCCTAGCATCTCAAAGAGTGCATCGTAAAGCGGCCTTAGGTAAGGATCGATCTTGCTCTGCAAATCGCCCGGCAAAAAGCCGAGATGCTCGCCTGCCTCAACGGCAGGACGGGTGAGAATGATTCTGTTCACACTCTTGTTTCGAAGCGCCTCTACCGCCATAGCAACGGCAAGAAAAGTCTTTCCCGTTCCCGCAGGGCCAAGTCCTAATACTATCGTGTTATTCTTTATGGTTTCAACGTATTTTTTCTGTCCGAGGGTTTTTGCCTTTATGGTCTTACCTCTGTTGGTGACGCAAATAACGTCGCGGCCAAGGCTCTCGGGGCTCTCATCACAGTTGTCCTTTACAAGAGCAATTACGTATTCAACGCTCTGCTCGCTTACCGTTTCGCCCGCGCCGCTCATATGCTTTAAATATTCAAGCGTTCTTGCCGCGCGATCGACATCCTCACGCTCACCGATAACGGAAATCGCGTCTCCGTCCTCCGTTCCTCTGTTCCTGTTGGAAATGCGGACGTCAAAGGCGCGCTCAATTTTACGCACGTTAGCATCAAAAGCGCCAAAAATAGCCGCTGTTGCCTCGCTGGAATTGGTCATTACAATTTTTTCGGTCAAGGTAAGCTCCTTTCAAAATCAGTTGGTACTGAAGCCTTTATTTTCGCCCACCTCGGTAAGGAATACAGTATCCGATCGGATAACATAACCCAAATCGGTAAACTCACCGCTTGTTCTAATTCGCAAAAGATCGGCATCGGCAAGTTTATTTTCCGTCAACAGATTAAGTCTATCAGTAGCGAGCTTTATTATCTCCTCGTCGGTATACTCAGCCGCCTCCGATTCAAAAATCGGAACATAGCTTACCGTCAAAAAGAACGGAAGCTTGTATTTATCAAGGTGTTTGTATGATATCTCAGTTTCTATTATATCACATTCGTTTGTCAAATTTCCATATTTTTTGAAAATATTTATAGAAAAATCAAATAAATTTAGAGCAACCAAGTGTATTTCTCTGCCGACGTGGATTTTTTTCTCGTATTTTCTATCTATTTTTACCGTCAGGCTATCGCTGACACGGCCAATCACACTTCCTTCGGCATAGCAAAAGCCACCGCCTGCCTCGCTCGGCAGGATTCCCGCTATCAGCAGATCTCCTTTTTGTACAACGTCCCCGGGCTTTACAACCGCCGTGCCGCGCTTTACCGTTATCTCCTCAATAACACAATCTTCCCTTGCAAGTATGTTGCTATATCCCATTCTTTCGGGCTCATCAGTGATATGCTCTATCTCCCTTTCAATAACCCTGACGTATGCCACCGTACCCCGACGGTTTATGTTAATCCAGGCGATCCTTTCATTCTTTGATAAAGCCTCGGCTACAATTACCGATCTGTTTTTAACGATCCAGAAATCCCCTATACCAAATCCGCAATCGGACAGCGTATGTACGATCTCACTGGCTTCAAGCATTTCATTTCCGCTGACACGCACATCCCACACCACACTCGAAAGAAGCAATACAATGATAAATGAAACAATGAAGCTGCAAATCAGCGCTCCCTTATGTGGCATTTTGAGCCAGCCTCCGTACAGTCCAAGTGGCTCGGAATAAGAATAAACAATTCTGCCTGATAATAAATCTTTAATTTTGTTAAAATCTCTTTCTCTGACTATTATCGTGCCATCATCGCTTATAGACGAAAAAACCGAGGATCGAATAAAAATTGACGTCAGTTCACTCAGATCCTCAGGGGCAACCTTCAGTCTTCTATAACCGAAAATCAAACAATCAATTTTTACCATACTTAAAGCTTATGCCCTCCACCCGTCCTACAATTTCTACGGCTCCGTTTTCAAATACTCTGATAAAAAGTCCTCGTCCCGTCACGGTTATACGTCCGCCGTGACTTAACAGATGTATAAAGCTATCAGAAAAATCGCTGATGCCGATTATACCGCAAAGTATAAGCGACATCCCCTTGCCCGTTCTGTCAGCCTCCATATGAAAGGAGGAGAATGCTGCCATCGGCATCCTCTCCTTTGACAATTTGCTCTTTCTTTTTTCGGTCATTATTTTTTTCTCCAATTCATAATAATAGATTACTAAAATGTATGCTTGGAGAATAGAAAAATGACGTCACAAATACTAACCAAACAAAATAGAATTGGCAATATCTCTCTTATTTCCATTTTATGCATACTTCTGATGCCGATAATGCTGTTTTTCAGCGAATCAATAAAGCGTGGAGCAATGCTTGGACTTGATCTGTCGCTCGGTACAATTATACCAACCTTATTTCCCTTTTTTATTCTTTCGGATCTATGGGTAAGCTATGCCACAATTAAAGGCGGTATAATAAGCAAAGCCTACGGTCGTTTGTTTGGCGTAAGCGGTTCGAGCCTACCTGCATACCTGCTCGGAAGCCTTTGCGGATTTCCCCTCGGAATCAAAGCCGGCGTCGGACTTTATGAGAGAGGATATATATCAAAAGACGAGCTGGAAAGGCTTTCGGGCTTTGCCAATAATCCCTCTGCCGCCTTTGTGATTTCTGGTATCGGCGCGGGCCTATATAAAGATATCGCAGTTGGAACAAGGCTATATATCGCCGTACTTATTTCCTCGGTTTTAGTTGGTCTTTTATTTCGTTCAAAAGGAGACTTTTTTAAAAATAATGATGTTATTTCGAAGCAGAGATTTGATTTAATAAAATCCATACAGTCCGCTGGGGTCTCCTCTCTTACGGTTTCCTGCTATATTGTTTTCTTCTCCTCGGTCATTGGATTGCTGACCGAAATAACAAAAAATCCCCTTATTCTCGCTATAGCCTCAAGCTTCCTCGAAATAACAAATGCAAGCAGCTTATCCGCAGATCTTATTCTATCTAATCCATACGTAAAATACGTCATCACAGCCTTTGCACTCGGCTTTTCGGGTCTGTCGGTACATATGCAAGTCTTTGCGCTTTTGCCTGCTGAAATATCAAAATCAAAATATCTATTAATGAAGCTGATACAAGGAATTCTCTGTTCCATCATTACGTTTCTATTTATGCTCATATAAAAAGCCGCCCTGTAACCAGGGCGGCATAAATTTTAAAGATCGCCGTTTCTTATAGCCTCGGCGACAAGATCTCGAGCATATGTGCTGTTGTCAAGATATTCGACAATAGTTAGTCCGTTGTAGGTGTAAAGCGCGGTGTAGGTATCAACTATAACGTAGTAGGTTGCGCTATCAGATATCTGATTTTTCATATTATGTCCATAATCACTGTATGCAACGTGATAGTCGCTGTTTGAGGTCGACACAAACTGACTTTTCAGCTTGTATCCTTTAATCGAGCAAAGAACGATATCGTTGTCAAACGGAAGCAGAGAGAGTATATCCGCGTATGTAGTGTTTCCACTGCTCAAATTATAAGGTGAGCGGGTTTTGAGGAAGCCTCCGCCGAGGAAAATGCTGTAATCATCTCCCCATTTTTCAAGCCCCACCTCAAGATAAAGCTCTGCTACCTTGTCCTCAAGGACGGAATCGTCGTAATAGCGCGAAACGTATCCAAGATTAGAATATGACATATCAATAATATCCGAATACTTGTCCTCTATCGCCTCGGTCTCGGCATCATCCTCGAGGGATGCGTAGCTTAGCGAACGAACAAACTCGGCAGTTTTTACGCTGTTTTTGCCGTTCACAGTGTTAACGGCTATCTCTACGTGGGATATTCCTTTATTCTCGCCGCCGCCCTGCACGTGATAAACGCCGTAGCTATCAACGAGTGTATAGCTCTGATGGGTGTGGGCCTCGAAAACAATGTCCACAACACCGTTTGAAAGCGAGGGGGTGTAATACTTTCTGAGGTCGGAGTTCCCAATAGCCTTCTTGCCCGTAGAGCTGCTGCCGTGTCCGTCGTGAAGAGTATAAACGATAAGATCTGCGCCGGCAGCGCGAAGTCTTTCTGCCTCATCGCGTACAAGCTCGGCAAGCTCGTTGCCCACCTTAAACTCAACTCCCGCAACCTTATCCGAGGAAATCGAGGAATAGCAATCGCCGATCGCGCCAATTATACCGACCTGAATACCGTCGCATTCTACCATAATTGAGGGCGTGCAATAGTCGGCAAGCTTGCCGGTTTTCTTATTAATAACGTTGATCGCAAGGAATGGAAACTCTGCTATCTCAAGATTATCGCGTATAGCATCCTCGCCCCAGTCAAAATCGTGATTTCCAAGCGTCATAGCGGCAAAATCCATCTCGTTCATCCACTCGGTAATGATATTACCGCCGCTGAGATTTGACTCGGCTGTTCCCTGCCAGCTATCGCCTGTAGAAAGAAGGATCATATGATCGTCCCTCGCCTCGGCGTTATTAAGGTACGTACCAAGCTCGTCCACACCAACCTGCGAATTTGTATCGCAGAACTTGCCGTGAAGATCGTTTATAACGTAAAAATCAATGACAACGGCAACGTAGACCTGACACACGTCACAATAATCGTCTGAATCCAAATCGGTATGCCCATTTTTGCAATCGCCAGGCTTTGTCGTGTTATTCCTGTCAAAGCAAGAGGAAAGACTACCGATCGACAAAATGAGCATACATAAAACGAGCATTAATGAAATAATTCTTTTCATATTTTTCCCCTGAAAGTATTATTGATATGATTATAGCACAGAGATAAAGCCTTGTCAATGACATTCGTCGATGACTTTTATTTTAAAAGTATCAATCCCAATACTAATCTTTCAGGGCTGGTGGATACTGAACTATATACAAAATATATCGAGGATGTATACACTGGTCTTGGATTCTGCTATTCGCTTAATCCGAATTTTAAAGAAGATGCAATGACTAACCCATCTTGGGAAATGCTATGGCACTATACCCTTGTATTCAACGATAGTGTAAGCTATACCGATAACGGCCCTCAAATTAGAAGATCTACTATTTACGGCATCGAGCTTGACGATAACGAGATCATGATGGATCTTGAAAAATATAACAAAATATTCGGCACGGAATACACTTCAAGCAATATAGACGATTTTGTTCCACATACTGTAAATATTAAACACTATAAACATTTTGCTCCCGAGGAGGAAAGCATACTTTTCTCTATGGATATTAAGATCGTAGGCTTATTTGCTAAAGGTGTAAATAAGTTAGCAGGAACAATGATAACGGGAGATGCTGTCTACGATGCCTTTGCAAAAGATTATTTCTATACCACAGGCCTTCTGTTTGAAGGCAACGAGACCATTGATGCCTGCTTTGACGTGGCAGAAAGACTAAACTTCAAGCAACGCATAGGGGTTGTGGACGGTATTCATTCTATGACTACGGCAGTTAAGGTCTTTATTCCTATATTTGAGTTTATTTCCATATTCCTCTATATCGGCTTTATCTTCATACTTATGAACTTTGCATCCAAAATGATTGGTGATAAGATGCACGAAATAGGAATACTGAAGGCACTTGGAACAAAGAATTCTTCCATTGGAGTTGTTTTTGGACTTCAGGTTATGCTTATCGCCCTATTGACCTGTGGACTTTCAACGCTTGGATATTACCTGTTCATTGACGTGGCTAACGATATACTGATTGAGTCAGTAAAACGACTTGCTCCATCCTGGCCAATGCTTGAGCTTCAGTTCCTTGACTTGGAACCCTTTATCGCACTGATGAACTGTCTGCTTATCTTTGCGCTCGCCTTTGTTTCGCTCATCTTCCCGATGATAAAGATCAAGGCGATAAAGCCTGTGAAAATAATCAAGGCAAAAGAATAAATTAATACTTATAATAAAAAAAGGCAGAGCCGAATTTGGCTCTGCCTCGTTTTTTATCTTAATTATTTAGAAAGACGCTCCTCGAGAGCAGCAAGCTCGTCATAAAGCTCTGCGGGAACTCTGTCACCTACCTGCTTATAGAACTCACGGATCGCCTGGCAATCCTCGAGCCAAAGCTCCTTATCGACCGAGAGAAGCTCTCTTACAGTTTCAAGGTCAAGGTCAAGTCCCTCGATATTGATATCCTCGGCATTGGGAACGTAGCCGATAGGAGTTTCAACCGCAGAAACCTTGCCCTCGCAACGAGCGAGAATCCACATAAGAACTCTCATATTGTCACCGAAGCCGGGCCAGATGAAGTGTCCCTCGTCATCGGTTCTGAACCAGTTTACGTGGAAGATCTTAGGCGCGTGCTTGATAACCTTACCCATACTCAGCCAGTGTGCCCAATAGTCACCCATATCATAGCCAACAAAGGGACGCATAGCCATAGGATCGCGACGAACTACACCAACTGCGCCTGCTGCCGCAGCGGTGGTCTCGGATGCCATAATAGAGCCAACAAAGGTACCGTGCTGCCAAGAGGTTGACTGATATACGAGGGGCGCAGTCTTTGCGCGTCTGCCGCCGAATACGATAGCGGAAATAGGAACGCCCGCAGGATCGCTGAACTTATCGGAAATGCAGGGGCAGTTCTCTGCCATTGCTGTAAATCTGGAGTTGGGATGCGCGCCCGAGGTGTTCACCTTATCTGCCTTGTCATACTTGGTGTAATCCCACTTTTCCCCCTTCCAGTTAAGAGCATTGTGAGGAGGATTATCGTTAAGTCCCTCCCACCAAACAGTGTTGTCGTCAAGGTTGTGACAAACGTTGGTGAATATTGCATTCTTCATAGATGTGTGAAGCGCATTGGGGTTAGACTTCTCGTTAGTACCCGGAGCAACACCGAAGAAGCCGTTCTCGGGGTTAACCGCCCAGAGTCTGCCGTCTTGACCTACACGAAGCCAGGCAATATCGTCACCTACGCACCAAACCTTATATCCCTTGCTCTTATATATCTCGGGAGGAATGAGCATTGCCAGGTTGGTCTTACCGCAGGCAGAGGGGAACGCAGCACTTATGTACTTAACGTCACCATCGGGAGTTTCAACGCCAAGGATAAGCATATGCTCTGCCATCCAGCCCTCTTTTCTACCGAGGTAGGATGCGATACGAAGCGCAAAGCACTTCTTACCGAGGAGAACGTTTCCGCCGTAGCCGGAGTTTACCGACCAGATGGTATTGTCCTCGGGGAAATGACAGATATATCTCTTCTCCGCGTCAAGCTCTGCACGCGCGTGAAGTCCCTTGATAAAGTCGGGGCTGTCACCGAGAGCGTCAAGAACGTTAAGTCCTACGCGAGTCATAATAAGCATATTGAGAACGACATAAATAGAATCGGTAAGCTCAATGCCGTACTTTGCAAAATCAGAGCCAACAACCGACATAGAATAAGGGATAACGTACATAGTTCTTCCCTTATAGGAGCCGCTATAGAGTTTGGAGAGTTTCTCATAGCACTCGGAGGGAGCCATCCAATTATTAATATTACCCGCATCCTCCTTCTTGGTGGTGCAGATAAAGGTTCTGTCCTCCACTCTTGCAACGTCGTTTATAGCAGTTCTATGAAGATAGCATCCTGGAAGAGCCTCCTGATTAAGCTTGATCATCTCACCCGTGCTACAAGCCTCAGCGCGAAGAAGCTCTGCCTGCTCCTCGGTACCGTCAATAAGAACGATGTTCTCAGGCTTAACAAGCTCTACCATCTCAGATATCCATTGATTGACATGAGTGTTTTTTGTAACGTTAGTATTCATAAAATACATGCTCCTTACATTATTAAAAAAATAAAACAACTTTCACCAAATACATTATATCACGTTCGTTACATCATTTCAAGCGATTTTACAAATATTTTCCTTATTATTCACAGATATGTCTTTTTCTTGTTTTTTTCCATTTTTTCTGTTTGTCGTTTTTTCTGATTTTTTGTAAAAAAGTGTACTTTCGACTTGGCGAATTGGTAAATTTTACCAATTTTACAGCTTGAACTATCCAGTATTTTTTCGCACTTTTACACCTTGATTTTCTATAAATTATATGATAAAATGATGTTGTTCGTGCAAATACCAATTTTTACCAATAGATTATCAAAATAAGGAGAAATAAATATGGAAAACACGGCTAAAATACTAATTTGTGACGAAAATACCGAAGAAAGAAAAAGAATAATCGACTTTTTATCCAAGGCTGGCTTCCACAATGTTGACGAATCCTCTGACGGCGAGTCGGCAAAAAACAAGATGCTTAGCGGTTCTTATGACCTTGCACTCGTGGACCTTTGGCTTCCCATCATTGACGGCATCGGTATTATCAGGATGGTCCAGAAAAGCAATCTTAAATCAAAGCCTTCATTTATTTTAATGTCGCCCATCAGTAAGCAAAACGTTCTCGTTGAGGCATCCGAGGCAGGCGCGGATATATGCATTATCAAGCCCTTTGACAGCTCCTCTCTCACCGCACATATTGATTCTCTCCTCAGACTTCGCGCAAGAAGCGAGATAAAGCCCTCCTTCTCTGCCGCAGGTGATATGGAGGCTCAAGTGACAAAGATAATTCATCAGATCGGTGTTCCCGCGCATATAAAGGGATATCAGTATCTGAGAACTGCTATTCTTATGACTATTGAGGATAATGATATAATAAACTCGGTGACAAAGGTGCTTTACCCCACAGTTGCAAAGAAATATCAGACAACAACATCAAGAGTTGAACGCGCAATCCGCCACGCAATAGAGGTAGCCTGGGACAGAGGTGATATAGATACCCTTAACTCCTACTTCGGTTATACGATCCAGAACAGCCGCGGAAAGCCTACCAACTCCGAGTTTATCGCTATGATCGCGGATAATTTGCGCTTAAAGTACAAGTGTGCCGCAATATAAGTGCATAAAAAAAGGACGAGCCGAAGTTCGTCCTTTTTACATAAAAATATTAATTAAAATATCTTCTGCCCTCCATAGCGCGATAGAGTGTCACCTCATCGGCATACTCGATATCTCCGCCAACGGGAATACCATAGGCAAGTCTTGAAACGCTGATGCCATATGGCTCAAGAACTCTTGCAAGATAAGCTGCGGTGGTGTCACCGTGAGGGGTGGGATTGGTTGCTATAATGATCTCGGATACCTCGCCAGACTCTACTCTTGCGAGAAGTTCGCTTATAGTGAGATCGTCGGGGGTGACGTTATCAATGGGAGAAAGAACTCCGCCAAGAACATGATATACGCCGCGATATCCGCGCACCTTTTCCATAACAATAACGTCCTTCGGCTGCTCGACTACACAGATAACCGAGTGATCTCTCGACTCGTTTCTGCAGATCTCACATTCCTCGGGAGATGAGGAGAGTCCAAAGCAGACGGGACATCTGTGAACATCGCGCTTGACGCCGTTTATTGCATCGGCAAAGCCTGCCGCCTCCTCCTCAGTCAGATTAAGAACAGCAAAGGCATAGCGCGCAGCCGTCTTGCTGCCGACACCCGGGAGCCTGCGGAACTCCTCAATAAGCCTCTGAATAGGAGCAATATACTCTGCCATAGCTTAGAACATACCAGCAGGAAGATTCATAGACCCTGTGATCTTCTGCATCTCCTCGGCGGAAACAGCCTCAACCTTCTTGATAGCCTCGTTTACAGCGGCAACAATAAGGTCTTCAAGAGTTTCTGCATCATCGGGATCAATAACCTCGGGATCAATCTTTACCGAAAGGATCTCCTTCTTACCGTTGATCTTTACGTTAATTACGCCGCCGCCTGCAGCAACGTCGTACTCGCGCTCCTCAAGCTCAGCCTGCTTTTCAGCCATCTCCTCCTGCATTTTCTGAGCCTGCTTGAGCATGGACTGCATATTGGAAGGGCCGCCGCCCATTCCCTGGGGTAATCTTACCTTCATTTATATTTCCTCCAAACTAAAATTATCCAAAAAAGTCTTCTATGCTGTCGCTATCTGTCGCGCCGCCTGCTCGGCCTACGTTATCCTCAATAACCAGCTCGATTCTATCAGGGGTAGTTCCCTCTTGCTCGGCAAGAACACCCTTGATTATTGCCATATCGTTGGCATTTGACTTAAGGTTATCCGCGAAGAAGCCGCTCATTCTGATTACAAATCTACCGCAGCCGTTGGTGTAAACAGACGCACCTGCAAAGCCCGCGGAGAGCGAACGTTTAAGCTCGGATATCTTTTTAAGCACCGCACCCCACTCCGCATAGAGCGACAAGGGCTGCTCCTTTTTCTCTTGAGGCGCGGGAGCTACGGGTTTCTGCTCGTTTTTTTGTTCTGTTTTTTGATTTTTTTGTTCATCGGCCTTAGGAGCGGGAGCATATGCGGGAACCCCGAGCCTCATCATTTTGACAGCCTTTTCAAGCTCTTCAAGTCGAAGGGCAAGCGCCTCGCCCGAGGTAGAAAGACGGGTATCGCACATACGTGTCAGAGTAATTTCGGCAATGGCGCGCTTGGAATTAATTGCGCGCTGCATATCCGCCATAGCCTTCTCTATCATAGTGGTATGATAGTTAAGACGGGACATCGAATATACCGAAGCGATCTCCGAGAGATAGCTGTATTCAGCGTCAGTCAGATCAAGATAGATCTTTGCCCTATCGCTGTTTTTAACGATCATTACGTCACGGTATGCGTCGATTATCTCCTGCCAGAAAACAGATAGGTCACCGCTCTTCATAACGATATCGTTGATGATGGAATAAACCGTTTCGTAGTCAGACTTTCCAACCGCCTCTATAATCTTGAAAGCGCTCTCGCGATTTCCACTGCCTACTGTGTCAAATACAAGCTTTTCGTCAATTTTTGTATTTGCACCCACACAAAGCTCAAGCAAGCTGATAGCATCACGCATACCGCCTCTGGATACTCTGGCAATAACCCTTGCCGCGTCGTCGGTTATCTCAATTCCCTCAGACCTTGATATCTCAAGAAGTCTTGAGATAATTACGTCGGTGGAAATACGCTTGAAATCAAAGCGCTGGCATCTGGACACGATGGTGGTCGGCAGCTTATGATACTCGGTGGTTGCAAGTATGAAAATAACGTAAGTAGGAGGCTCTTCAAGCGTCTTGAGCAGCGCATTGAACGCCTGCCCCGACATCATATGAACCTCGTCGATAATGTAAACTCTGTATTTAAGAAGCGCGGGAGTGAAAGCTATCTCATCCTGCATATCTCTTACGTCGTTGATACCGTTGTTGCTGGCTGCGTCCATCTCAATAACGTCGGTGGCGATGCCCGCGTCAATACTACGACAAGCCTCACAGCAGTTGCAGGGATTGCCGTTATGGGGATTCTCACAGTTTACAGCCTTAGCAAGAATCTTTGCGCAACTGGTCTTACCCGTTCCGCGAGAGCCGCAAAACAAATAAGCGTGGGAAAGCCTGTTGCTGGCAACCTCATATTTAAGAATATCGGTTATGCCGTCCTGACCGCATACGTCGTCAAAATCAACCGGACGCCATTTTCTGTAAAGCGCTCTGTAATCAGCCAAAGCATTTCCCTCCCCAATCAAAAAATAAAAGCACGCGACAGCATAATATCCGCCGCCAACGTGCCTAATGTTTCGGTATGTCGGATAGAGCCATACACCCATCCGTCGAAAGTACTCTTACATACGGTAACCGCCAATTCTGCTCCGAACAGGCAGCCTTGCGGCACACGCGATAAACCGCTTAATGCTGCTTGGTTCCCCACCTGACATGGTTCACAGCCTCACGTTGCGCAAGACCCATTCTTCAACACAGAATATAACGGTGCAGACTACACAAAAGCAATCCTCGGGACAGGAATTGATCCCTGCTATAGCGGATTTCAGGTACAAGGCGCCGCTACTGCCCCGACTGGTATGACTCCATCCGACACACCGAAAGCGTCGTTTAACAACGACTGAGTTATTATATCACATTAATGACTAAAATGCAAGTGTTATTTAAAAAATATTTACATTATATAGCCACCGCTCAGATTCATTACCTCTCCAGTGATAAAGGAAGCCCCCTCGCTCGCAAGGAAAAGTGCCGCGCGAGCTACCTCAGAAGGAAGTCCGACGCGCATAAGAGGCGTTTCCTCGGCAACCTCATTTATGTCTTCCTCGGACAAGCAGGCGTTCATATCGGTGGCAATAAGCCCGGGAGCAATTGCGTTTACGGTAATTCCCGAAGGACCGAGCTCCTTGGCAAGCGCCTTTGTCATACCGATAAGCCCCGCCTTTGCCGTGGAATAATGCACCTCACAGGATGAGCCGACTATACCCCACATTGAAGTAATATTAATTATTCTTCCCCGCTTTCTCGATACCATACCGGGAATCACGGCTCTTGAATAAAGAAAAGCACCCGTAAGATTAACCGCAAGATGTCTGTTCCACTCCTCAAGCGTCAGGTCGGTGAAAAGAGAAAAGGAGGATATGCCCGCGTTATTGATGAGGCAATCGATTTTTCCGAGCGCATTTTCGGCCGCCTTTACAGCTTCAACTACCTCGGCTTCAGAGGCGCTATCAGCCTTTATAGCAACAGCCCCCATAGTTTCTGCCAGGTTTTTTGCTTGTGATTCAGAGTTTTTGTAGGTAAAGGCTACCTTGTATCCATTTTCACAGAACAGCTCTACCATAGCCCTTCCAATGCCGCGTGAGCCGCCTGTAATCAATACTGTTTTCATAAACGAACCTTCTGTATTTTTTTCTTTAATTATACAACTTTTTTTCTCCCCTGTCAAGTCGTTTGCTATTGACAAGTTCGGTTATTCGGTGTATAATCAAAATCATTAAACGAAAAGAGAATCCTATGCTGCTAATCATCAGTCAAAACAAAAGAATCGCAAGAAGCATTTCCGATACCTTTCACTATATGAGCATACTGTCTTATGCTGCTACTCCCCACGAGGCGCTGTCGGAGGTTTCTGAGCTTTACCGCGCAGTGCTGATAATAGCTCCTGAAAGCTTTCCAGATATAAACGACTACGTGTCTAGAATAAAGTCCTATAAAAGCGATATGCCCGTATTTGCTCTTACCGAGGCTACTGCTCCATCGCACTACCCAGATGTTTTTGACGGAGTATTCACGAAACCCCATTTCACCCCTGCCATGGCAGAAAAAATAATCTGCTATGCGAATGAAAATAACCGTGGAAAAATAGGTGACTATTACCTCGGTGGATTTGACGCTTCAAGCAGTACGGTAGGAGTTTATTATTTTAACACCCGACTGAGCCTTACGAAAACCGAGGCTATGATACTCCGTTATCTTATAAGGAGCTACCCCATCCCCCAAAACGCACAAAACATATTAAAATATGCCTTTAAGCCAGCGCGTATGCCAGAGCCGTCAAGTATTCGTACACACATTTCCGTTATGAACAAAAAGCTCGAAAGGACTATTGGAAAAAGGCTTATCACCCTCAAACCGGGAAAGGGCTACTTTATTATGACGCCTGAATACGCAAAATTTATGGAAAATCGGTAAAAAGTACAAGCGCCATATGCATATATTCAACCAGCCAACGATGTGTTGCGTCGTTGGCTGAATTTTTTGTTTTAAGGGGCAAATAAATATGAAAATAGGCACTTTACTGCTGAGATTTATTTCTCTCATTCTTGGTATTGAGGATAGTCATAGCTTTCCACCGCCGCTGTCAAGACAGGAGGAAACCGAGCTTTTTGCAAAAATGGCTGAAGGAAATGAGCGGGCAAGAGACAAAATTATTGAGCATAATCTCCGTCTTGTTTCGCACATAATAAGAAAATATTACTCCTCCTATGAATATCCCGATGAACTGCTGTCGATCGGTAGTCTCGGTCTTATCAAAGCGGTTGACTCCTTCAAGCCGACCTTTGGCACAAGATTCGCAACCTATGGTGCAAAATGCGTTCAAAATGAAATTCTTATGTTTTTCAGAAGCAAAAGGAAAAGAGGAATTGAAATTTCCATAAACGATCAAATAGACGTAGACAAGGACGGAAATCCACTTACGTATCTCGATATAATAAGCGTGCCCGAAAACATAGAAAGCGATCTTGATCTTAAAGTACATATAGAAAAGCTACGTCTACTCGTTGACACCGTGCTTTTACCGAGAGAAAAAGAAATTATTGTTTTAAGATACGGTCTTAAGGGCTTTCAGCCAAGAACGCAACGGGAGGTGGCGCGTCATCTCGGCATTTCGCGTTCATACGTTTCAAGAATAGAAAAGCGCGCTCTTGAAAAAATGAAGGAGGAATTCGGTGATATTATTCCCTGCTTTGACGAATAATTCTGCCACAGCTTGCATAAATCTCGCAATTAGTGGGAAAATAAAAACGGATCGTGCCGTATCAAGACGGAATGGTCCAGAGAAAATTTGAAAAGGTACGGTCACATTCTATGAATATTGTAAACAAAATCGCGCTTGCATTGATTATAATCGGCGCGCTCAACTGGGGACTTGTCGGATTATTCTCCTTTGACCTCGTTGCCTGGATATGCGGTAGTGCGACCGCAATAGTTGCAAGAATTATATACACGCTTATAGCTCTTGCAGGTATATGGTGCATTTCTATGCTATTTATGGACAACGAAGAAATAGCAAGTACCCACGCATAACAAAAAGGCGGAGCGAGCCAGATGGCTCGCTCCGTTATACTTTTACTTACAGAATGATTCAATATAGCTGTCAATTCCGTTAGAGATGATTTTGATCGCCTCTTCTCTGCCGTGAACATCGTCAACCACGGTATCCTTGTTCTCAAGATTTTTATAGACCTTAAAGAA
The DNA here is from genome assembly GCA_017522795.1 of Clostridia bacterium. GTDB lineage: Bacteria > Bacillota > Clostridia > Oscillospirales > CAG-272 > UBA1740. Next base: position 23,335 of record JAFWXZ010000074.1, read on the forward strand.
ATGAGTCATCTCGTCAAAGATGTGCTTGGGAAGCTCATCAATGCTCTGATAATGATTGTAGTTGGGATCGTTGAACGGAATAGCAATTATCTTCTCGTCATATCTTCCGTTATCAATCATTGTGATAACTCCGATAGGATATGCACGGACGAGAGACATGGGCTCAAGTCTTTCTGCGCAGATAAGAAGAACGTCAAGGGGGTCTCCGTCATCACCAAAGGTCCTGGGAATGAAGCCATAGTTTGCAGGATAGTGAGTAGAGGTGTAAAGGATTCTGTCAAGGATAATATATCCTGTTTCCTTATCAAGTTCATACTTTTTCTTGCTTCCCTTAGAAATCTCTATAACACATATAAAGTCCTCGGGATTAATTCTCTTGGGGGAAATGTCATGCCAGATGTTCGACATATATGAACCTCCTTCATATTCTTTTGTAAACATTATATATGTTTTTTTTATAAAAGTCAATATTTTTTTATAAATTGAAACAAAAAAAGCATTCGTCATACAATAATAATAAACAGTATTCCGATAGACGATTGTTTAAAACGCAAAAAAAATGACAGAATAACTATGTAAAACTAAGAAGAAGGAATTTCCCATTAAGGAAAAAAGGAACAAAAAATGAACATAAAACGCGGTGATATTTATTATGCCGATCTCAGCCCTGTTATCGGTAGCGAGCAAGGTGGTCTTCGACCTGTGCTGATAGTACAAAACGACGTGGGAAATAAGTACAGTCCGACAGTTATTGCAGCAGCCATAACATCAAGAATGAGTAAAACAAAGCTTCCCACCCACATAGACGTTCCAGGAGAGGATGCGGGACTTGCAAAGGACAGTATAATTCTTTTGGAGCAGATAAGAACAATAGATAAAAAAAGGCTGAAGGAAAAAATGGGACATTTGAGCGAAGAAACAATGAGCAGCGTCAACAGTGCCATTGAGGTAAGCTTCGGTCTTACGGGAGGAGCCGACGAGGGCTGACTCGCACAGGAATATTTACGCTATCACAGGCATAATCTTTACTATGATTTAGAAAAAGATTTTAGGAAAGGTAGCGGCTATGAACGAATATAAGCCCGAAGGACTTTTAATCAAAGCCACGCGGAACTATGAGTATATTTCTTCAAGATCAGGTCTTGAACGAGCGCTCGAGCGGCAGATAATTCTGGAGGCTCCCGTGGTTTTATGCGATCACAATTTTAATCTGCACGTAGAGCTTTGCGCAGGAATAAAAGGAATTATTCCGAGAGATGAGGTAGAGTACTCTCCCGACGGAAATCATATCAAGGACATTGCCATTCTCACTCGTGTGGGAAAGACGGTGTGCTTTAAAGTATGTGGATTCAAGACCTCTCCCAATGGGGAGACTTCGGCAATTCTCTCCCGCCGTGCTGCGCAACGAGAATGTGTAGACAACTATCTTCGCGCACTTTGTCCGGGAGACATCATTCCTGCAAGGGTGACTCATCTCGAGGGCTTTGGCGCCTTCGTGGATATCGGTTGCGGCAGGATCTCCCTGCTCTCTATCGATTGCATATCCGTATCAAGAATTTCTCATCCATCAGCCAGACTCAGCGTTGGTGAGCTTATCAATTGCGTTGTAAAGGGCATTGACGAGCGCGGCAGAATCTACGTATCAACAAGAGAGCTACTCGGCACCTGGGAGGAAAACGCAAAAATGTTTTCTGAGGGGCAGACGGTTCGCGGTATAGTTCGGAGCGTTGAGAGCTACGGTGTATTTATAGAGCTTACACCCAACCTTGCGGGACTTGCAGAATATCGAGACGATGTACGCCCGGGACAAACCGCCGCCGTATACATAAAAAGCATAATCCCGGATAAGATGAAAATAAAGCTTATTATAATCGACGCCGACGACTCTACAGTAGATACAGCTCCGCTTTCATATTTTATTGATCCCGACGAAGTAAGCCATATTAATTATTGGCAGTACTCGCCATTGAAGTCGTCAAAAACCATAGAAAGCATCTTTTAATCAGAAAGCCCGTATTTTACGGGCTTTTTCTATTGACTTAGCAAAAGTGATATGATAAAATTAAAGAAAAAACTTGGAGAGCATTATGGTTTCACTTGGCAACGACTGGGATAACTTATTAAAAGATGAATTCCAAAAGGAGTACTATTTAAGCCTGCGCGAATTCCTTAAAACCGAATATTTCAGTCGAAGAATATACCCACCTATGAATGATATTTTCAATGCACTGCGCTATACCTCGTACGAGAATACCCGCGTGGTTATTTTAGGTCAGGACCCCTATCACGGATACGGTCAGGCGCATGGGCTCTGCTTCTCTGTTAAGGAAGGCACGCCTCCTCCGCCCTCGCTAAAAAATATTTTCAAGGAGCTTAAAGATGAGCTTGATATAGACGAGCCGCCTACAGGCGAGCTTATCGGCTGGGCAAAGCAAGGAGTTCTGCTGCTCAATACCACTCTCACCGTCCGCGAGGCTTCCCCACAGAGTCACAAGGGACGGGGCTGGGAGATCCTTACCGACAGGATAATTGAGATCATTAACGAGAAGGATACTCCTGTTGTGTTTATGCTCTGGGGCGGAAATGCAAGGGCAAAAAAGTCGCTTATCACCAACCAGAGGCATCTCGTTCTTGAGTGCGCTCATCCAAGTCCGCTCTCTGCCTACAACGGCTTCTTCGGCTGCGGTCACTTTATCAAAGCAAATGAATTTCTTGAAGCAAAGGGAGAGAAGCCTATCTACTGGGAGCAGATCAACGACTTTAATTAATATGTATAAAAAACCGAGGCAATTATCGTTTCTGCCTCGGTTTTTCTTGTATAACGAAAACCACGCGATAGTCGCGTGGTTCAAAAGAGGTTAACCGATGAAAAGAATCCTCCGTTTGTGATATAATTAGAAAAGACCTGCCAGTCGAAAC